>NZ_JMCB01000025.1 GCF_000737315.1 Hyalangium minutum | reverse complement strand
CTTGGCGGCGCACCGCCACGGCCTCCAGCCTCCCTCGCTACTCCCGAGCTTCGAGACCGCTCCGGCTGCTCTGGCTGCTTGAGCCGGTGAACTCTTACCTTCCGCGCTCGGCGGTCCTGCTGCTGTTCGTGTTCCTCTCAGGGTGCAGCGCCTCAACGAGGCCCGTCGTTCGCTTGGACACAGGCCAAGGCGAGCCCATCGTCCACACCCCGCGCCGCGATGTGGAGCCGGTGGCGGTGAGCGAAAAGGAGTTCAAGCAGGCCGTCGCGCAGCAGGCCCCCACTGTGCTTCCGGTGGAGCGGCCCTTGGAGCACGCCCGGCAACTGTTCGGAGTGCCCAAGCGAAGCGGCTGGTACCGGTACGAGGGCAGGAGTCAGCGCCTCATCGCCTCTGCACCGGAGAGCACCAGGAACCTGCGCCTGTTGCCCGAGGACGAGGAGCTGAAGCGCCGCTACCTGCTGTGGTGCGAGGGGACGTGGGGGAGCGGAGATTGCCTGCGCCTGCTGGTGGACAAGCCCTTTCTGGATGGAGATGCCAAGTACGCGCTGGCCATGGCGATTGCTCACAGCAAGGTCCTGGGGCCATGAGAGAGGAACTCGCCCGGATGGTGAACCCCCAGGCGGTGGTGGCTACAGTGGTGGGCGGCCTGACCATGTACGCGATCTTGCTCGCGCTGCCCGAGCCAGTGAGCAAGGGCGTGGCGGCGCTGATGACACTGGGAGCCATGGCCTACTTGGGCTGGGACACGGTGTGGCGCCTCATTGATGGATGGCTGGTGCTGATGAAGGAAGTAGATCAGGCCACCACCTTCGATGGCATCTATGCGTCCGGAGAGAAGTTCGGGGACACCCTGGGGGAGAAGGCGGCGCGAGCCTTCGTCATGCTGGGCACGGTGGCCGTGGGGAACACGGCTTCGGGCATGGCCGCAACGCTGCCGAAGTTGCCGGGAGCCGGGCAGGCGGCGGTGGTGGCCGAGGCGCAGTTGGGCATCCGCTTCAGGGGCCCTGCTCTGGCTCAGGTGGAGTCGGTCGCCCTCACGGCCGAGGGCGTCACCCTCGTGCTGGCCCCCAACGCAGTGGCCATGGCGACCCGCGACAGCGCAGGCGGCAAGACTGGCGCACAGGCTGCGCCGCCCAGCTCCGATGGCCCGGGGGAATGGGTCCAGGCGAACGAGTCCATGTCCGAGAGCGCCCGGACCTATCAAGCCCAAATGACGGGGACGCCCAAGGGATACGCCTACCGCGTCAAGGTGGGTGACGAGGAGGTGGACTTTGATGGCTTCGACCAGGGGGTTCTCCTCGAGGTCAAGTCCACCGGCTACGCGCAGTGGATCACCCAGAAGCTGGACTTCCTGCCGAACTTCAAAGGACAGCACAAGTTGCTGGAGCAAGCGCGACGCCAGTTCGACGTTGCCAACGGGACACCTATCCGGTGGATCGTCGCTGAAGAAAAACTCGCAGGTGCACTCAGGAAGATGTTCAAGGGGGCTGGCCTCAACGAGATTGAGGTTGTCCATGTTCCCCCCACCCCGCCCCCGTGAGGAGTAGCCGTCCGGATGATAGAAACCTATTACGCTGGCTCCTATTGGCTCGCCCGGCGTGAGTCCGCTGAGGCTTGCGCGGGGCGTGCGGAGCGTTTCTTCCACCTCTTGGGGCGCTGCGAGCCGGCGTGGACTCGCTGGTATGAGTCGGCAGACTCCTTCGAGGAGGCGCGCAAACTCCAGTTCGCGACAAGCACGGCGAACTTCCAGAAGCTATTCGCTCAGGAGGCGAATCATTTCGGTGACCGCTTCTCGTTCCACGTGTGGACGGGCGACACCTTGGATGAGACGTCCGGCGTGGATGGCAACTGCGGTTCATCCTCGCTGCGGCTTCCGTCCACCTGCGTGCTCAAACCTTACGATGAAGGTCCGATCGGGGAGCGGGTGCTGACCGCTCCCGTGATGGCTGAGGTGCTGCGCAGCATGGCTCTGGCCTGGGACCCGGAGTGGGGAGTGGCCACCTCCGAAGCGCACCGAGACAGCGTGACGGAGAAAGCGACGCCGGGCACCTTCATAGGCTGGGTGATGTACTTCTCGCGGCTGCGAGGCAAGGTCCCCCCACTGCCTGCCCCTGTGCGCATTGAACCGGTGGAGGACAAGGGCACCCTCGTCACCCTCACGAACGAGCGGTTTACCGTCTCCAACCCGGAGCACGTCGCACTGGCCGCTCGCGTCCACGAGCTGCTGGACCGGACCGGGCTGCTGCGGCCGTTGCAGCCTTGGCCGGCAGGTTGACTGCACGCTCGGTTCACGGCCAGAGGATACTCCCGTAGACATTGTAGGTGGACGACAGACCTTTCCATGCCTGCCGCTTAAGCCACTTTTCTCAGGCTTTCAGAATTTGATGGCTTTTTGAGTTTAAATGACCTAAATCGCATGGCATCTGCCCCGCTTTCCCCCACGGGGCAGAGCCCGAATCCGGGCAAAGGAACAACGACCATGTTCAAGAAGACGGCAGTCCTCGTGATGAGCTGTGGTGCCCTGCTGGCCGGCTGCGGTACCGATCTCCAGTCCGAGAACGAGCAGATCATCTCCAACCTCGTCGAGGCCGGGTATCCGCGCCAGGACATCATGGTCGTCGAGGACAAGGTGTACGTGGGCCTCGACGCGCACGTGACCCTCCAGGCGTCCCAGGAGATGCTCGGCACCGTGGGCACCCCGGAGCAGTACCAGACCACCAACATCGTCGGCACCAGCGTGACGAAGATCTGCGTCGTCCCCACCAGCACGTTCAACAGCTACAGCCGCCTCAGCGCGGGCCTCGATCTGGCCATCGAAAACTACAACAGCCAGAACCTCCGCATCCGGTTCGCGCGGGGCTCGGCCTCTGACTGCAACGCGACCATCACCGCCCAGACCTCGACCGGCGCCGGCGGCTCCGCGGGCTTCCCCTCGGGCGGCAAGCCCTACGGCACCATCAACATCGGCACCGGCCTGCAGAGCTACAGCAATGACGTGAACGAGCACGTCATCACCCACGAGCTGGGCCACGCGGTCGGCTTCCGCCACTCGGACTACTACAACCGGGCCATCAGCTGCGGCGGCTCCGCCTCCAACGAGGGCACCGCGGGCGTGGGCGCCATCCTCATCCCCGGCACCCCGAGCACGGCCACGGTGGGCGGTTCGATCATGAACTCCTGCTTCCGCTCCACCGAGACCGGTGAGTGGACCGCCTCCGACAAGACCGCGCTGAACTACCTCTACTAAGAGATGAAGCACCAGCCCCCCGGCTCATCCCTAAATCCGTGGGGGCTGCCCCTCGCGGGCTCCTTGCTCCTGGCCCTTGTGGCCTGTGGTGGTGAGGAGCCCGCGGCCCCTAAGGTCTGCGCCAGCCAGCAGAAGCCCGAGGTCCACAGCTTCCAGCAGTGCGGCCCGACCCTCGATTTCACCCCCATCAACCGCTACGCGGGTACGCTCGCGGACGCCATCCAGCGCTCGGAAGACGCCGTCGCCCTGATCAACGGCAGCTGCACCGGAACGCTGATCGCGGCCGGCGCGGGTCCGGTGGTGCTCACCGCGGGACACTGTGTGGCGGTTGGCGACCGGCCGCTGCTGGTCTTCAACTTCGAGGACGACGCCGACGGGGATCCGCTGATCACCGAGGGGACCGTCATCGAGCAAGCGCTCGAGCCTGACTATGCGCTCATCCAGCTCGACACGCTCCCAGCGGTCACTCCCGTCTCACTGACGACCCAAGCCACCGAGCCGCTGGCCATCATCCAGCATCCCCGGGGCCACCCCAAGGTCATCGCCGAGGGCACGTTCCTGGCCTCGTGCAACCAGCTCGTCTATTACGCGGACCTGGATACCCTGGTGGGGAGCTCCGGCGCCGGCGTGCTCAACCGCCAAGGCCACCTGCTGGGCGTTCACACCGACGGTGACTGCAACGAGAAAGGCCAAGGCGTCAACTGGGGCTGGACCGCCGAAGCCATCGTCGAAGCGTCCCCGTACCTGCAAATCGCCGACATCGCGGACCGCTGAGGACGGTGGGGCCTCGCCTTCACGTTGAACAGGGCGCGGGCCACACCGATAATCGGACCATGCCCGAGGAAGCCGCCACGTCAGTCGAGGTCCGGTACGCCTCCCGCCGCGCCTTGTTGACCGCGGCGAAGACCGAGCGTGGATCGCTGACGCTCTTCGTTCCCAGCCCCCACATGGTGTTCCAAGACGCTCGTGTGAAGCTCTTCGTCACCTTCGGAGATACCTCCGAGCGCTTCGAGCTGGAAGGGGTGGCGTTGGAGACCACGCGGAAGATGGGCCGCGACGGCAAGGGCGGATTCCTGGTGGGCTTCGTCGGAGACCACAAGCGACGGGCCGCGGAGGTGTTCGCGTTCTGCGCGCAGCGTCCGCTGTCCATGGGCACCGCCTCGCGCGAGCGAATCCCCATCCGCAAGAACTGCCAGCTCAAGCTCGGAGACCGGCAGCTCCCCGCGGAGCTGAGGGACTTGTCCCAGACGGGTGCGTTCATCGTGGGCAACAACCTCAGCAAAATCAAAGAGGGCGAGCCCGTGTGGCTGAAGGTGGCCGATGGCCTGTTCGGCATCGGCGGGACGTGGATCGAGGCGCGGGTGATCTGGCAGGGCAAGAAGGGCGAAGAGCGAGGCCTGGGCCTGCGCTTCACGGGCAACGAGGCGAAGCAGGCCTCGGCCATTCAACGCCTCTTGGAGCGCTCGGGTTCGGGACGCTGATCCGCGGCCCGGAAGATGCTGCCCAGGGCCAGGCCCAGCTGGCTCCTCACGATGCCGATGATGCTCTCGGCCTCGCCCCGCCCGATGCGCATGCGCTCCATGAGCAGTTGGTGCGTCCCGGTCAGCAGCGCCTCTCGGCCTCGCGTGACCCAGCGCGCCACCGTCGCCCGGTGCACCCCGTACACCGTGGCGATCCGCTCGGTGCTCAACCCATCCAGGAAGTGCAGCCGCAACACGTTTCGCTCGTCGGCCTCGAGCCCCGCCAGCGCATCCTTCAGCGCCTGCTGGACCTCGTCCCGGTAGTGCGCCTTGAGGAAGTCGAGCTCGGGATCCTGCGTGGTGGGCTCGCGCTGCGCGTCCATGGGCGCTCTCGCCCCCAGCGGGTCGCTCTTCTTCTGCTCGTGGTAATTGAGCGCCGCGCGAACCGCCGCCACCCTCACCCAGCCTCCCAGCGGCCCGCGCCCCGAGTAGTCCCCGATCTTCGCCGGTACGCCCTGCTGCCCCACGAGGAGCTTCTCCCAAAAGGCCTGCGTCAGCTCCCCGCGCTCGTCCGGTGGCACGTTCCGGCCGCGCAGCGCCGCCTCCACCGTGGCCCCATGGCTCGCTTGGAAAGCGGACGCAGCGCCCGGGACTCCCTCCTTGCATGCACAGGCCAGGTACAGATCCGCTCCATGCAGCGCCGGGAGCAGGCGCTCGGGGGGGTTCCGTTTGGGGAGGTGGCACATGACGTGCCGCACGAACACCTCGAACGGCAGCGGCAAGGACGGCCACGCTTCCCGCCCCACCTCAAAGAGCCGCGCCAGCCCTTCCTCCACCGCATCTCCCTCCGTCATCAGCCCCGCGTTCTCCAAGCCCCAGGATAACACCCTCACTTCGGCAGCGGATGCGTGGCCAGCCACTTCTCCAGCTCGGCCGCCTGCGCGTCCATCGAGCCGCCAGCGCCGCGCGCCAACTCCAGCGCCTCCGTCACCAAGGCCCTCGCCCGCGCACGCTCGCGCCCCAAGGCCCAGAGCGTGTCCGCCAGGTGCATGCGGATCTGTGCCCGCTCGTCGCGCCCGATGGTGTGCGACTCCGTGAGCGGACGCGACTCCGCGATGGACAGCGCCCGCTCCAACAGGGGCAGTGCCCGAGCGGGTGCGCCCAGCCGCTCATGCGCGTTCCCCACCATGTGGAGGGTCGGTGCCAGGTCGGGAGCATCCGGCCCCAGCATCTTCTCCTCGCGCTCCAGTGCCCGCTGCGCGTATTCCAGTTGCTCTCGGGCATGCCCGAGCAGCGAGTGGTTGATGGCCAGGTTCTTCAAGATGAGGAGCGTGTCGGACTCCTGCGCATGCGGCGCGCGCTGCTGGATCGCCAGGGCTCGTTCGAGCGGAGGGATGGCATCCGCCGCCTCCGTCTGCACATTCGACAAGCTGATCAGCGACTTCACGATGGACGGGTGGTCCGCGCCAAACGCGCGTTCCTCGATGGCCAAGGCGCGCTCCATGAGGGGTACCGCCTCGGGGCTCCTGCCCGCCATGGCCAGGACGAATGCGATCGATTGCAGAGAGATGGCGCAGTCCGGGTGCTCCGGGCCCAGCAACCGCTCCTGGATGGCCAGGGCTCGCTGCGCGAGGGGGAGCGCCTCGGTGAAGCGCTCGAGCGTCGCAAGCGCAAAGGCGAGCCGGCCCAGCGTCCGGGCGACCTGGAGGTGCTCCGGACCCTGGAACTTCTCCTGGAGCGCGAGCGCCTCCTCGAGCGGTGGGATGGACTCGCTCGCGCGTCCCTCATCCATCAGGAGGTTGCCCAGGATGAACAGCCGCTCCGCTGCGAGCGCCGGTGAAGGCCCGAGGCGCTCCAGCACCGCTCCGCCAAAGTCCACCCAGAAGTGCCCCTGCGCGTGCTGCCGAAGGTGCAGGCCGTGCACCAGCGCGAGCATGGCGGCGGTCTTCGCGGCGACCTCGATGTGTCCACTGGCCTCCGCCGCCATCAAGGCCTGTCCGAGCGCCTTGGCCGCCTGAGGACTGTCCTCCAGGCGGACATGGGCCAGGGCGAGAGCCAGGAACGCCTCGGCCTCGACAGGCTTGTAAGACACGTCCTGAGACGCGCGGAGGACCTCTTCCACGAGAGCCCGGCTCGACTCGTAGCGGCCCGCGGAAAGCAGCGCCTTGGCCTCGGCGAGCTGCGCGCGGACCGCATCGATCCGCTCGCGGGCCGCCGGGTCCTGCGGCGGACGCAGCGGCGCCAGGAGGGCCTGCGTCGAGGCGCACTCTTCCAACCGAGGAAGCTGGCCCGCCGCCTCCACGGCCCTCTCCACGACCCCTCTGTCCGCAGTGCTCAAGACGTGAGCCAGGGCGCGCAGGCTCTCGCGGCGCTGCGCCAGGCACGCCATGCGCAAGTCCAGCAGCTCCCCGGACTGCTCTCCGCGCACGTGGGTGGCCTCGCAGGCGTCGGTGCGCATCTGGGCCCATGCGTCCGCGTAGCGATCCAGCAGGCGCTCCGTCCCCGACCACGCGGCCTCCGCATGGGCTGAGTGGGTGGCCAGGAAGGCGGCGCGCACTTCGCTCTTCTGAGCCTCATCCCACGCGCCTACGAGCCGCTCACGCGCTCCCGCACACACATCGTGAGCCCGCTCGCGCCAGCGGAACAGCCCCAGGCCCGCCGCCATCAGGACTCCCACGCCCAGGAGCACCCCCGCCCGAATGCGCCGCTTGCGCTGCATCGTCTGCGTGCTCTCGAGCGCATCCAGGAGCACGTCCATGGAGGGAAACCGTGCCTCGGGCTCCGAAGCGAGGCCGCGGACGAGGATCGGCCACCACCTCGGGGGGATGCGAGTGGGACGCGGCAGCCCTCGCCCTCCGAGCGGCATTCCTCCCTCCGCCAGCGCATTCACCGTAAAGGGGCGCTCTCCTTGAAGCGCCTCATAGAAGGCCACACAGAACGCGAATTGATCGCTGCGAGCGGACGCCGGGGCCCCCCGCCACAGCTCCGGTGCCATGTACACCGGTGTGCCGAGCTTCGCCCCCAATTGGGTTCTCGCCTCGGCTCCGGCCGGCAGCGCTCGCGGGGGCTCCGCTCCTCCGCCCAGCGGCTGGCCTCCCGGAGCAGCGAGTCGCACCAGACCGAAGTCCGTCACCCGCGCCCGGCCATCCTTGCCCACCAGCACGTTGTCCGGCTTGAAGTCGCGGTGCACGAGCCCCGCGCGGTGGGCCGCCGCGAGCCCCTGGCCCGCTTCGAGAAACAGCGCCAGCACCGCATCCGCCGGACGCGGCTCCGCGCGCAGCCATTGTCCCAGCGAGCCTCCCTCGATGAACTCCATGGCGAGGAAGACCTGCCCGTCGAAGCGGCCTCCATCGAACACCGTGACGACATGCGGGTGGGAGAGCCGAGCCAGCGCCTGCGCCTCCCGGAGCAGCCGTGAGGCCGCCTCCTCCCGCGAGTCCTCCGGCAGAGCCTCGCTGTGCACCAGCTTCAGCGCGATGCGCCGGTCCAGCTCGGGATCGTACGCCGCATAGACGACGCCCATGCCTCCCGCGCCCACCTCGTGGAGCACCGTGTAGCGCCCCACCCGCTCACCCGCCGTGAGGCGAGGCCTCGCCGGAGTGGGGGCACTGGCAGAGCCCGTCCACGGAGTCACAGCACCGGGAGTGCTCACTGCCTGCCCTAGCGCGGCCAGGAGCTGGCGGCAGCTGTCACACCCGTCGAGGTGGCGCACCGCGACCTCGCGCTCCTCGGCGGATAAGTGCCCTCGGCTCAGCCCGTCCAGGGTGTTCTCGCCCAGGCACTGACCCGCTACCACATCCGTGGGATGCCCCATCCGGCTCCTTCCGTCAGAGGAATTCTAGATTTTTTTGCGGCGGCCAGCGGTGGCGCCTGTCACTCCCACGAAGCTCGAATTGATGAGCCGAGGAGAAGTTCCATGCATTCCCCACCCATCGAGTCCCCTGCCCTTCCCGCCTACCGAACCTCTGGAGTTACCCGGCCACTCGCCATGGCGCTGGCCTTGGCCGCCGGAGTGCTGGGCACGCTGCTCCTCCCGTCCGTGAGCCACGCCCAGTCCTGCTATTGCCCCGATGGCGCGGACTCTCAGGGTAACCCCGTCACGGGGACATCCTGCGGCCAACAAGTCTGTGGCGCTGACTTCCAGTACTACTCCTGCGAGGAGACGGGCTGGAGCGCGCAGGGCATCTCCTGCCAGGGAGAGGAACCTCCTCCCTCCTGCTATTGCCCCAACGGCGTGGACTTTCTGGGCAACCCCGTCACAGCGACCACGTGCGGCGAGCAGGTCTGTGGTGCCGACTTGCAGTACTACTCCTGCGGGGAGACGGGATGGAGCGCGCAGGGCAAGTCCTGTCCGGAGGCGGGCCCCGTCCCCACGATTCCGCAGCCTACCCTCGCGCCTCTGGACTCCGACAAGCTCACCGAGACGATTGGGATCGCCCCGGGCGCGTGGGGCATCAGTCATGCCGCCCTCCAGAACCAGATCGCCCTCAGCAACACCCGGGTCCGGCTCGGGCGAGCCATGCGCAGGCTCCAATCCCTGCCGCCCACGGCCCCGCCCTCGGAGCAGAGTGAGGCATCCACGGCGCTGTACCTTGCCTCGATGGAGCTGGCGAGCCTGTTGCAGACGGAGGCGGCGTTCCCCGAGGAGCAGCGAGAGCGCGCCCGCTTGCCGGTGCTCATCACTCGCATCAGCCAGCTCGAGAAGCAGTACGCCTTCCTTCCCGGTTACGCGGTCCAGCTCGCCCGGCAGGCCTACTACAACGGCGGCATGTACTTCACCGCGTCGGGCGCGGAGCCGATCTCCTTGTCGATGATCGACCTGCTCGGAGTTCCGCACGGGCCCATCCATCCGGATCAGAACGGTGGCTACATCGCGGCCATCCGCGCGCCCAACGGCCAGCGGGTGGACTTCGGGCACCTCCTGTGCGCGGTGGATTTCAACGCGCCCTATCCCCGGTTGGGCTCGAACGAGTTCTTGAACCGGCGGAATCGCTGGATCTACGAGACCGCAGAGTATGACCTCCCCAACCTCGCGAGCCACGGCGCCATGGTGACGCTGGCAGGAGACCTGGGGACCGCCGCCAATCACATGGTGGAGCACAGCACCGACAGCTGGTCGGCCCTGATGAACGAGGGGCACGAGGACATGCGCGGGGACGTGGACGGGCTCAACGTCTCGATGCTGCTGAGAACCCGGGGGTGGCCAGGAACGACGCCTGTGGCCTCCACACTGGCCGACTACTACTTCGGATGGACCGATGACCAGTACACGAACCGGGCAGACGTCTTCATCTCAACCAGCCCGTACATCATCGATCTGCGCTTCCTGGGCCTGGGCTACTACATCGACGGCTATCTCGCCCCCGACGTGGCCTACGTCGCAGTGGCCTTCTCCTTCATGGGCTCCAACCACAACTGGCTCGGAGCCGCCGCGGTACCGGCGGTGGTGGATGCATTCAAGACGTGGTTGGACCATGAGCTGGAAGGGACCAACCCCACCACCGAGTGAACAGAGCACCGCCTGATCAGGGGGGTAGCGGACGCATCACCCGGCGAGTCATGGAGTCCCCGAAACGTGTCAGCCATAGTCCTTCCATGGCTGACACACAGACACCGGAGCCAGGCGGTTCAGACGGTGCGAACCGCCGCCAGTTTCTGACGTGGCTGGTCGCCGCCCCCACGTTGATGGTGGCGGCGAGGTGGGGGCTCGATGTGCCCTCCGCCTGCGCGGCGGAGGCTCCAGCCGAGACTCCGTTGGACCTCTACATCACCCTCCGCTCCGATGGGCGCGTCCTCACGACGCTGCCCCGCACCGAGATGGGCCAGGGCATCACCACCGGCGTGGCCATGCTCGTCGCGGAGGAGCTCGACGTGCCGCTGAGCTCCGTGGACGTGCGCAGCGCGGACGCGGATCCGCGCTGGCTCATCCAGCTCACCGGGCTGTCATCGACAATGCGCTATCTGGCCGGTCCCCTTCGCGCCGCGGCTGCCGACGCCCGCGCCCGGCTCGTCACAGCCGCCGCGCACCGCTGGCAGGTGCTGGCGCTCACGCTCTCCACCTCCAATGGAGAGGTGCTCGCGCCCGACGGCCGCCGCACTGGCTACGGCGAGCTGGCCCAGGAGGCCGCCCGCGTCTTGATCCCCGAGGTCCCCACCCTGCCGAAGCCACCGAGCACTTATAAGGTGGTGGGACGGCCCACGGGGCGCATTGATGCGCACGACCTCGTGACAGGGGCTGCGCGCTACACGCTCGATCTCGATATTCCAGGGGCCGTGCCCGTCCTCGTGGCCCGGCCTCCCACGCTGCGCGGCTCGGTCCAGACCTTGGATGCCTCGGCCGCCTCGGCGCTGCCCGGAGTGGTGGGGGTGGTGCCGCTGCCCTCGGGAGTCGCCGTCGCCGCCCAGAACTTCGCTCAGGCCTTCGCTGCGCGCGATGCGCTGCGAATCACTTGGACCCTGGGGCCGGCCAGCCACCTCTCCGACTCCCACATTCGAACGAGCCTGCGAGATGCCATCGGCGCGCGGCCGCTCCCGCCGCTGTTCACCACCCAGACCCTGGAGGCCCGCTTCGACTTCCCCTACCTCGCCCACGCGCCCATGGAGACGCAGAGCTGCGTGGCCCGAGTCACCGCCGACAGTGCCGAGATCTGGATGGGAGCGCAGGATCCGAAGTACGCGCGGCGCCAGGTCGCCGAGGCGCTCGGCTGGGCACTCACGCCGCAGCGGGTGACCGTGCATCCCGTGAGGGCAGGAGGCGGGTTCGGCCGCAGGTTCTTCACCGAGGCCGCGGTGGAAGCCGCGCTCGTCTCGCGGGCGCTCGGGCGTCCCGTGAAGCTGATGTGGACGCGCAACGACGACATGCGCCACGGCCACTTCCGGCCCGCCAGCCACCACCGGCTCCTCGCCTACCTCGGTCCAGCGGGGTCGATCCTCGGCTGGAACCACCGCGCCGCCATTCCCACGGTGGAGCTTCCTCACGGTTTCGGAGACCTCCTCACCGCCATGGCTGGTGAAGTCCTGCCCAACGTGACCAGCCAGGTGTTCTTCGCCATGACACAGCACGTCCCCTACTCCTTCGGGTGGGTGAGCCAGGACATGCGCGAGGTCACCCTCCCCATTCCCACAGGCTCTTTCCGCTCCGTGTTCACCAGCCAGGTGGGCGTAGCGAATGAAATCTTCGTGGATGCGCTGGCACGGGCGCTGGGGCGCGACCCGGTCGAGCTGCGGCAGTCCCGGCTCACCTCGAATCGCCTCAAGGCGGTGCTGAACGAAGTCGCCAGCAAGGGGCAGTGGGGCCGGCCACTCCCAGCGGGGGTGGCCCAGGGCGTCGCCGTGCTCGAGGAGTGGAACAGTGCCATCGCCCACCTGGTCGAGGTCGACGTCACGGGAGAGACGCCCCGGGTGCTGCGGATCGTCATCGCCGCCGATGTCGGCCTGCCCATCAACCCCAAGAGCATCGAGGCCCAGCTCCAAGGCGCCGCCGTGGACGCGATGTCGACCACGCTGAGTGCCGGCATCCACATTGACGCGGGAGCCGTGCGAGAGGGCAGCTTCGCGGACTACCGGTGGCTGCGCATGCGGCACACCCCCGCCGAGATCCAGGTGCACCTGGTCCGCTCGGACAACCACGTGGGAGGCGTGGGAGAGCTCGGCTATCCCAGTGCGGCTGCGGCCCTGGCCAATGCCATTGCCCGGGCCACCGGCACGATGCCCACCCAGTTCCCGCTCCTCAACGGAGGCGCCTGACCATGCCGGTGATTCACTTCACCTTGAACGGGAAGCCCGTGTCGGTGGACACCCCTCTGGACATGCCGTTCCTGTGGGTGCTGCGCGAAGTGCTGAGCGTCACGGGCCCCAAGTATGGCTGCGGCGTCGGCGTATGCGGGGCCTGCACCAGCCATCTCGATGGACAGGCGTTCCGCCCCTGCATCCATCCCGCGAGCAGCGTGGAGGGCCACCAGGTGACGACCATCGAGGGCCTGGGCGCCCCGGGGCTCCACCCCGTGCAGCAAGCGTGGATCGCTGAGGACGTGGCCCAGTGCGGGTTCTGCCAACCCGGTCAGATCATGGCCGCGGTCGATCTCCTCCGGAGAAACGCCCACCCCACGGATGCCGAGATCGACGCCGCCATGAGCGACAACGTCTGCCGGTGCGGCACCTACGTGCGCATCCGGGCCGCCATCAAGCGGGCAGCCCAGGCGCTCCAGCAGGCGAACGGCGGAGGCTGATCCGGCAGCGCCTCCACCACAGGGCGACACTACTCGGCGCGAACCCAGTGCTGGGTGCGACCCAACAGCGCCATGCCGATGTAGCCGCGGACCTTCAGCTTCTTGCCCCCGTCCTCCACGGCGATCTTGACCTTGTAGGTCTTGCCATTGGCCGGATCGAGGATCGTGCCGCCGGACCACTCATCGTCGTCCTTCTTGAGATCCTTCATGATGACCATGCCGAGAATGGGCTGGTTCTTCAGCGCGCCCTCGCACTTGTCACAGACCGGGTTCTGTTCCTCGGTGGGCTCGCGGAAGAGCTTCTCGATCTTCCCGAAGAGCTTGCCGTTCTCCTCATAGACGGAGATGACGGACTTGGGCTTCTTCGTCTCGTCATCGATGGTGGTCCAGCGCCCTACGGGGGTCGTCGCCTGGGCCAGAGCGCTCGTGGAGAACAGCACGGTCAGCACGGCCAGTCCCATCCAACGGCTTGCGATCATTCTGAAGTCCTCCGGCGCCAGGTTCTGAGGTCGAGAGGGGCCGCGCGCCTCGGTGACAGCCCCGCGCCATTCTGCCTGGACTCGGTGGCGGCGCCTATCTTCCTGTCCCGGCGGTGGGTTCGACTCCTGCCCCAGCGGGCGAGACGAGCCGCCTGCCAGGGCCTCCCGCCCAGGCGACCCGCAGTTGAAGACATGGCTCCCTGTCACGGCGCATGGCACCCCGGGCGGTCTTGCGCTGCTCCGGGCTGCTCATACCTTCCCCGCGGATTCTGTCGGTGCAGCCTGCGGTGTCGCGGGCACAGGGGGGCGTCATGAAGATCCTGCGATGCGTGGTGTTCATCGGAGTACTGGTGCTTGCTGCCTGCGGAGTCAGTTCGACAGAGCAGGACCCCGTCACCGAAGGTTCGCAGACGGCTCCTCCTGACGGGGATGTCTCGCCGGACACAGCGACGCCCGTCGCTGTGCGGTGTGAAGAGACCTATGGCGAGTGTCGTTCAGGGTACTGCGATAATGAGAGGGACAGAGTCCGGACCGTCACCAAGCGGTGCTGCACCCCCTCTGGCTCGTGCACGGTCAAGAGCTATCGGGTCTGTGGCTGTTAGCGGAGGAGCCCCAAGTCCATCGGAGCGAGCTAGACTGTGTCCGTGGCCCGCTTCGTCCTGGAATTCTTCATCGCCGCGCCGCCAGAGCGGGTCTTTGACTTGGCCCGGGATCTGGACTTCCACCAGCGCTCCCTGGCCCACACGGGCGAGCAGATCGTGGGAGGCCGCCGCGGGGGCCTCATCGAGCTGGACGAGGAGGTGGAGTGGCAGGCCCGGCACCTGGGCCTGCGCTGGCGGCTGCGCAGCCGCATCACGGTGCTCGAGCGTCCACACCGCTTCACGGACATCCAGGTGCACGGCCCGTTCGCCTCCCTCGAGCACCGGCACCTCTTCGAGCCGGTGGAGGGAGGCACGCGCATGGTGGACGAGTGGGAGCACCGCGCGCCGCTGGGCCCTCTTGGCTGGCTGGCGGATCAGCTCTTCCTGGCGCGCCACATGAAGCGGCTGCTGGAGATCCGCAATACGGCCCTGAAGCAAGAGGCTGAGAGAGCCGCCACATTCTTGCCCGCATGATGCTGTGGCTTCATGGGGGCCCTCCCTCCCGCGCTTTATTTTCGTGAGGCCAGGAGGTCGTTGATCATCTCTGGCATCTCCGTCGCCGCGCCGACGTCGAACTGGTCGATGGACATGAAGAGTCCGATCCCTCGAACGGGCGAGAACGCGACATAGCTGAACACACCATTCGTGCCACCGGCCTTTTGAAGGATGAACGGCCGGTCGCCCCTGGGCATCATCACGACCCAGCCGAGCCCCATCGCATCCATGTGGCCGGACTCGTCGAGGCCGATGACGGGATTCAGCCCGTCACGCTGCACGTAGGCCCCGTGATTCAGGAACCGCGCCTCCACGTCGCTTCGCTCTAGGTCGCTGCCGGTCTCGAGGTGCCACTGGAGCCACGTGAGGAGGTCCTCGGGTGTCGAGTACAGGCCGCTGGCGCCCCGAGGTGTAGAGTTGTGCGTCGGCTGCGGCTCTTGCCCCGGCTGGGACGCTGGCCTCTGCCGGGGCCAGGGGTTGCCATTGGCATCGTGGCCACCGAACAGGTTCTGGGTGCTGTCGTCTTTGCATCCCACCTTCCAGGGCGGCGCGTTGAACGAGGTGTGGCCGAGTTGGAGAGGGGACAGCACCTCTCGATTCAACAGGTCGTAATAGGATGCGTTTTCCGACTTGTTACACTTGTCGTACAACGCTCGGGAGAGGGCGTTGAAGCCAACGTTCGAGTAGAACGCGCCCGTTCCCGGTGGAAAAAGGACGGACGGCAGCAGCTCTGGCTTCGTCGGTTCGAGCCCGATGTCCGGGGTCACCTCGCGGGGCAGGCCGCTCGTGTGCGTGACCAGATCGATGAGGCGGATCGCGGGGTTTTCAGCGATCTGATCCGTGAAGCGGGCCTCTCCCTTCGCGACCATCCTGGCAAGCAGGTGTCCCGTGAACGCCTTGGTGATGGAGCCGACCGGCACGAGCGTGTGTTCGTCAGGCACGAGGGAGCCCTCGGCATCAGCCCATCCCTGGACCGTGCGCGCGAACGACCCATCGGCAGCCCGGACGACGGCGCCGAGCACCATCTTGGGGAGCTTGTACTTGAGAGCGAAGACATCACCGGCGAACGCGGCGCCCTCCACGAGCGGCAGGAGCCGCGCATGGGCAGCCGAGAACGGAAACAGCTTGTCGATCTGGTACTGCCAGATGAGCCGGCCTTCCGCGTCATGGAAGGGGTCCAGAACGTCACCGTATTGTTTTTCGAGAGGCTCGGGCTCAACGCCGTTTCCCTGGTAGAGGCCGAGGATGCGGGTGAACTTCGTGCCTTCCTGCTGCATGTAACACGTGAAGTCCCGGCTGGCGCGGCTCAGCCCCAGGTAGACCATGGCGCGGAACGAGGGCTTGCGGCTCTCCAAGTCGACGTACGCGACATCCGTGAACTGATCGCCGGGCGCAAGACGAGCCCCCGCCGGGAAGGTGAATTCCGTTTTGGCCAGCCCCTCGTACCCAGTCACATAGAGGGTCTGATTCACGCGGGCCATGATGCGAATGATGGGATTGGGATTGTTCACGGCCGTCTCTTTCTCGCCCCTACGGGGGAAGGCTCCGGCGAAGCTAGCAGATGCTCCATCCCACACCAGCTTACACCAACCAACCGTGCTTGCTCGCTCTGTCGGGGGGATTGTCGGGGAAGGCCCGGAGGACCGAGACTTCGCCTCACATGTCGCACTCCCCCACCGATCTGGCCGTTGACGCCCGTGGGCTCGTCAAACGCTTCGGCAACTTCACCGCGCTCAACGGGCTGGATCTCCAGATCCCCCGGGGTGCCTTCTACGCCTACCTGGGCCCCAACGGCGCGGGGAAGTCCACCTCGCTGACCATCCTCACCGGCGTGTACGGCCCGGATGCCGGCACCATCCAGCTGCTGGGCATGGACGCCGTGAAGCAGCCCATGGAGGTGAAGCGGCGGATCGGCATGGTCCCCGAGGAGCTCAGTCTCTTCGAGCGCCTCACCGGCCGTCAGTACCTCACCTTCTGCGGCCGCATGTATGGCCTGTCCGGAGACGAGGCCGCCGCCCGCGCCGCCGAGCTGCTGGAGCTCACCGAGCTCACCTACAAGGCGGGCGCGCTCGTGGCCGAGTACTCCAAGGGCATGCGCCGCCGCCTGGCCATCGCCGCGGCGCTCATCCACGCCCCCGAGCTCGTCTTCCTGGACGAGCCCTTCGAGGGCATCGACGTGCTGGCCGCCGGCGTCATCCGCGAGCTGCTGCGCGAGCTGAGCCGCCGGGGCGTCACCCTGCTGCTCACCACGCACGTGCTGGAGATCGCCGAGCGCCTGGCCACCCACGCCGGCATCATTCGCGGCGGCCGCATGCTGGATCAGGGCACCGTGCCGGAGCTCATCCAGCGCTATGACGTGTCTTCGCTCGAAGCCGTCTTCGAGAAGCTCATCTCCGTGCCCGCCGCGCGCAACGCCGCCCTCTCCTTCTATGGAGAGCTCCCCGCCTCCGCGGTGTCCCTGCGCCGGGAGTCCGCGTGAGCCCGCCTCCCGCCCCTGGCTTCCTGCGCCACCTGTGGCTGCTGTGGGGCCTGCGCCTGAAGATTGGCCTCAACCGCGGCTCCGGGCGCCCCAGCAAGGTGCTGGCGATCGCCACCTTCCTCGCCTCCAGCGCCCCGGCGCTCTTCTTCGGCCTCCTCTTCTTCGGGCTCATGCGGCTGCCTCCCGTGGCCGAGAGCAACGTGTGGCCCTACTTCATCCTCAACCTGCTGTGCTTCGTCACCGCCGCCGTGTGGGTCACCTGGCCGCTGCTCTCCGCGGGCGTGGATGACCACTCGGAGCTGAGCCGCTACGCGCCCTTCCCCATCTCGCCTTTCCGGCTGCTCATCTCCTCCACCGTGGCCAGCCTCTTCGAGCCGCGTGCCCTCGTCTTCTACGCGCCCCTCACCGGCGCCGCTCTGGGCTACGCCTCGGTGTACCCGCTCCGAGCGCCCTGGGTTGCCGTGGTCAACTACATCCTCTTCGCCCTTCTCTGCGCCGCCTGGAGCCGCGTGGCCCTGCACGCCGTCATCAACGTGCTGAGGGAGAAGCGCAGCGCGGAGATCATCGGTGGCGGCCTGTTCGCCTTCCTCTTCGCCGCGTCCTTCATCCCCCCGGTGGACACCTCGTGGCTCACCGCCGTGGGTGAGGCCGGCGTGGGCGCGCTGGACATGAGCATCATCATCAACGCGGCCATCGCGCTCGGCCGCGTGCCTCCGGGATTCTTCGGGGACTCGCTGGGACAGCTCGCCTACGGGCGTCTGCGCCTGGCCCTCATGGAGTCTTTCGGGCTGGGGCTCTTCGTCCTCATCGGCATGGGCGTGGCCTACGTGCTGCTGCTGCGCTTCCACCGCCAAGCGGGGCGCGCGGGCCCTGCCATGAAGGAGTCCGGGGACCGCGATCCGTTCGCCCGCACGCCCACCCGGTTCCGCACGCTGCTCGCCCGCGAGGTGTTGGACTTGTGGCGCAACCCGCGCGCCCGGCTGCTCACCTCCGTGCCCTTCATCCTCGCCATCCTCCTGAAGCTGCTGTCCGGGCGGGACTTGTTCGTCTACCTGTTCGGGCAGTCCGCGGATGTGTCGCTGATGGGCGGGCTGGCCGTGTACGGCGCCGTCGTCATCGCCTCCACGTTCTCGCAGAACACCTTCGCCTATGACGGGCAGGGCTTCGCCATCTTCCTGGCCGCGCCCATGGAGCTGGCGGACGTGCTGCGCGCCAAGAACCTGGTGCAGGGCGTGGCCGGCCTGGGCATGGCGCTGCTGGTGGGCCTCTTCTACCGGGTCTACTTCGGCTTCGGCACGTGGGTGGACTTCCTGTGCGCCATGGCCTCCGTGGCTGCCGTGGTGCCCGTGCTGCTCGCCGCCGGCAACTTCCTGTCCCTGTACTTCCCGGTGAAGTTCCACGCCAGCCTCAAGCGCCGCGACAAGCTGCCCCTCACCGCCTCCATGCTCGGCATCCTCGCGGCCTGCGCCGGGTGCATGCCGTTCGGCTGGGCGCTGAAGCTGGCAGGCAAGGAGGGGCCTACCCTCCAGACCGCGGCAATGATTGCCCTGTGCGCCGGGCTCTACGCCGTGCTGTACCGGGCCCTCCTGCCGCTCGCCCTGCGCCTGCTGGACCAGCGCCGAGAGATCATCTTGCGCGCCGTCACGCGCGAGTAGAATGGCCCCGATGAGCGCGTCCGCCACCGAGCCCTCGGACTCCGAGGGCCCCGTCACCGTCATCATCAGCCGGCGCATGAAGCCCGGCACCGAGGCGTGGTTCGAGGAGTGGCTCCAGGGCGTCACCGCCGATGCCGTGCTCTTCCCCGGCCACCTGGGCGTCGACGTCATCCGTCCGCCGAATACCGCCACCGGGGACTATGTGCTCGTCTTCCGCTTCGAGACGTACGCGCACTTGCGCGCCTGGGACGAATCTCCTGTCCGCGCCGACTGGCTGAGGCGCGCCGAGCCCTATGCCGCCGGAGCGCCGGTCGTCCGCCGCGTCACCGGGCTCGAGTACTGGTTCCGCCCGCCCGGGCTCCGGGCGATGCCTCCCGTGCTCCACAGGATGACGTTGGTGACGGTGCTCTGCCTCTACCCGCTGCTCATCCTCACCGTGCCGCCCCTGAGGCAGTTGCTGCAGGGATTGCCCGAGCTGATCGCCGCGCTCCTCGCCGGGCTGCTCCTGGTGTACCTGACGACGTATGCGTTGATGCCGGTGCTCGCCCGGCGGCTGTCGTCCTGGCTCTTCCCGAAGCCGCCGGTACATTAGCGGAAAGCAGCAGGGGCCCAGCGCTACGCGGCGCCGAGCCCCCGGGTTCATCTCGGTGGAAGCAGACAGCTCAGTACTTCAGCCCGGGGATGAGGGCGCCGGACGTCCAGCCGCGGCCCTGCGCGCTGAAGATGTTCACGCCATAGGCCGAGCCGCGCGCCTCGATGGTGCGCCCGTCGCCCAGGCTGATGGCCACGTGGCCCGGCCGGAAGAGCAGCGCCCCGCGCGTCTTCAGCGCCTGATCCACGGAGACCTCCGTGCCCTTCTGCCGGAAGAACGGCACCTGGTTCATCGTCCCGTCCGGCACGGTCACGCCCGCCTGGTGCGCCGCCCACTGCACCAGCTCCGAGCAGTCGAACGTGTCCGGGTTCTTGTCGTTCAGGTTGGTCTCCGCGCCGAACACGTAGCGGTCGCCGCGCTGCGCCAGGGCCTTCTGCACGAAGTCCTCGGCGGTGCCCTTGGCCGCGGGGCCCGGGGTGGGGTTCGGCGAAGGAGCAGGGCCGCCCGCGCCCTTCAGCTTGCCCCACGTCTGGGGGCCCACCACGCCGTCCACGGAGATGCCCTGCGCGCGCTGGAAGGCCAGCACCGCCGCCTTCGTCTTGGGCCCGAAGGCGCCGTCCACGGGGCCGGGGTTGAAGCCCTTGGACTTCAGCAGCGTCTGCAGCTCGCGTACCGCGGGGCCATTGGAGCCCTCACGCACGGTGGGCATCGTCGTACGGGAGGCGGCCGTCAGCGCCGCGGTCCGGTTCGAAGAGATAGGAGCAACCATGGCAACACCCTCGTGTAAGAAGTGACTTACACGGGTTATCGGGCCCTGATTCTCAAAGTTGCGGAAAGAGCGCGGATCAGCCCCCACCCGCGAGCCAGCGCAGGCCCCAGGCCGTCAGCAACCCCAGGTAATTGCCCAGGGCAATCCCTGCGAGCCCCAGGGTCAACCCGGGGCCGACGAGGGCTCGATTTTTCATGGCCGCCGCAACAGGGCCGATCTGCGCGGGTCCATAGATGGTGGCGGTGGAGCAGATGAGGGTGCTGTCCGCATCGATACGCAGCAGCGCAGAGGCGGTGACATGGAGGACGATGGCCAGCCCCATCACCGCCCACACGTAGACGAACAGCGTCACGCTGCCTCCGCTGAGCATCCTCAAGTCGGCCAGCGAGCCCATGGCCACGCAGAAGATGAGCAGCAGGTACTCGCCCAGCTCGTAGGCGCCCTGGAGCCGGCGCACGCGAGGAAAGAGCGAGGCGGCGATGCCCAGGCTGGTGATGCCCAGCAGCGCGGGGCTGGCCTCCAGCTTTCCGAACGCGAGCAGCGTCCCGCCAACCGCCACCGCCGCGATGGCCACCGCGAGCCCGAAGCCCAGCCCCATGTCGCGGAGGTGGTGCCGGGTCCACGTGCCGAGCCCCTCGCCTGGGTGCTCGAAGGGCTCGGGGTGCGGGGCGGCGGTGAAGGGCGGCATGAAGCGCAGCAACAGCCGCTGCGCAAAGGTGAGCAGGAAGATGAGGTAGAGGCCGCCCGCGGCCAGGTCCGCCGTGTTGAGCAGAACGAAGGTCTCGCTCTTCGTCTCCAGCACCCCGCCGATGGCGGCCATGTTGACCGTCCCGCCCACGTACACACCCACGAGCATGCCGGCGATCTTCCACCACTCGTCCGTCTCACCTCGGAAGAACCAGCCGATGAATCCCGCAGCCACCACCGCCGCGACACACGCCAGCGCAAACGAGATGAGCAGTGAGCGCGCGAGCCTCGGCCACTGGCGCACGTCCGAGGAGAAGAGCAGCAGGGGGATGGCCAGCGGCACCGCCACCTCGCTCACGCGCATGGAGGCGCCCTCGGCCAGCCGCACCCCCGGGAGGTTCGCCACCAGGACGCCCGCCACGTAGCAGAGCGTCACCGGCCCGAGGAACTTCGCCGCCCGGAAGCGCTCGCCTGCCCAGATGGCCGCCGCCGGGAAGAGGATGCAGAACAGCACCTGGATGACCGTCATCAGCGCGCTCCTCACCCGCGATCGAACACCCCGTCGAGGAAGTCCAAGAGGAAGCCGTCCACCTGCTGGCGATCCGGGATGGCGCCAACCATGCCATACATCGCCGCGCTGCCCTCGGGCGCGGGCTCGCCCGCCGCAAGCTTCGAGGCGCACTCGCGCAGGTCCGCCAGCAGCGTGTCCGCGACGCGCTCATGCGCGGGGGTGATCATGCAGTGCAGGGCGGGAGGGTTCTGCTGCCGGTCCAGCTTCCAGCCGCGACCCTCCATCGCGTCGCCCAGCTCGTACACGTTGACCGAGTCCGAGGTGAACGCGAACACCCCCGCATGCGGCGCGCCGAGCACGCGCAGGCCAGGAATGGCACGGATGCCCGCGAGGAGCTTGTCCGTAGTGGCGAGGATGCGGCGCGCGTGGTCGAGGTAGCCCTCCTCGCCCAGGTAGTGCATCACCGCCCACGCTGCGGCAATGGCGCCACCGGGCCGCGTGCCCGTCATGGAGGGCGAGATGTACAGCCCTCCGGGCCACTCCGAGTACGTGAAGAACTGGTGCCGCCGCAGCTCGCGGTTCCGGTACAGCACCACGGAGGCCCCCTTCGCCGCGTAGCCGTACTTGTGAAGGTCCGCGGACAGCGACGTGACGCCCGGCACCTCGAAATCAAACGGGGGAATGTCACGGCCGAGCTGCTTGGCGAACGGGAGAAAAAAGCCACCCAGGCATGCGTCCACGTGGCACAGCAGCCCCCGTGACTGCGCCAGCGCGGCCAGCTCGGTGATGGGGTCCACCACGCCATGCGGATACGGCGGCGCGCTGCCGACGATGAGTGCCGTGTTCGGGGTGATGAGCCGCTCCACCTCGCGCACGTCCACCCGGAAGTCCGGCCCCGGGGCCGCGTGGCGGATCTCCACGTCGAAGTAGTGCGCGGCCTTCTCGAAGGCCGGGTGGACCGTGAGGGGAGCGATGATCTCCGGCCGGGCGATGCCCTTCTCCTTGCGGGCCCACTCGCGGGCGGTCTTCACCGCCATCATGATGCTCTCGGTGCCACCCGTGGTCATCGTGCCGGCCACGTCGTCATCGCCGTGGAAGAGCCCGGCGGCCATGGAGACCACCTCGGCCTCCATGCGGCGCAGCGAGGGGAAGGCCAGGGGTGACAGGCCGTTCTCGGCCATGAACTCGCCGTAGGCCTCCTTGAGCAACCGGGAGTGTTCGTCATCCACGTAGTAAACGAGACTGAACGTGCGGCCTTCCTTCCACTGCGCGTCCGCGGAGCGCAGCCCCCGCAGCTCCGCGAGCACGTTGTCCTTCGTCCGCTTCGTCTTCGGCAGTGACTTCGG
Organism: Hyalangium minutum; assembly: GCF_000737315.1. Classification (GTDB taxonomy): domain Bacteria; phylum Myxococcota; class Myxococcia; order Myxococcales; family Myxococcaceae; genus Hyalangium; species Hyalangium minutum. Next base: position 81,960 of record NZ_JMCB01000025.1, on the reverse strand, counting down.
CATCCGGTCCTCCGCGCGGCCAAGCCGCACGGAGCCGAATATCACTGGCAATCCGGAAGCGTCTCCCCTGTTTTCACCGCCCGTGACTCGGCGTCCTTCCGCAGGAACCCCGAGAGGGTGTCCACCACCTCGCGCAGGAACACCTCGGGGGAGGACTCGCTCTGCCAAATCACCTCGGGCCAGGCGCCGCGAGCGGTCCGCTTCGCGTTCGCCGGGGGCTTCACGAAGTAATGCACTTCCACCCGGTGCGTGCTCATCGCTCGTACACCGCCGAGCGAGCGCGCGATGCACGCGGGGCCGCGGCCACATGGGCCTCGAGCAGGAATGCCTGGCTACGAGCCTTCGCCCTCGACGAGGCTGACTGCCGCACTGTCCGCCCTGTGCTGTTGACGGTGGAGGCGCTGGCCCGGCGGTGCCTGCGACGCAGCGTGCGGATGACGAGCCCCGCCAGCAAGGTGGCTCCCAAGCTCATCCAGAACACAGGGGGCTTGGAGTCAGGGACGATCAACGGGGGAACGCGCATGGCAGCTCCTGCAGAGGGGACAGGCCTGCCCATGCACTTCGGATGCCTGGAGGAACTTCAAGAAATTCGAGATTCTTCGGGGGGCCGAGGGCCTCGATCGCACCGAAATGGAGCGCCCAAAATGGACCTGCCCCAAAGTGGAACGTCCGGGAAGGTGCACTCGGCTCGAAGGGGCGCATACCATCCAGCCATGAGCATCAATGGATGGCTCCAAGAGTTCCGAGCGCTCCACAAGCGGGCACGGGCGAAGCAACTGAAGGAAGACGAGAAGCCGCTCTACCTCCAGGCACGTGAGCAGTTCGCGCGAGCGCTGACAGCGGCGCAGGGGATGACGCTCAAGCCGGGGGAGATGGCGCGCCAGACGTTCCGCGTCGCGCAGGCGATGCAGATCGAGCTGAGCTTGAGCGTGGGCATCGTACGAGCCATGACGCTGGACGTGTCGAAGGGAGGCTTCTCGGTGGTGCTGGGCAAGCCGCCCGCGGACAACGAGATGGTGGGCTACACGCTGAGGATGCCGGACGGAGCGGACCCCATCATCGGCCGGGCCAAGGTGGTCGCCTCGAGGAAGCAGATCGGCAACTACCGGTTGTCGTTCGCGTTCCAGGGCATGTCCGAGTACGACCAGGAGCGGCTGGAGACGGTGCTGTTCGACGCAGCCCTCTCGCGCATCCCGGGCTGATCCCAGGGCATGGCGCCCCATGCTCACAGTGCTCGAGCGAGCGGTGCCGCTGCGTGAGTGAGGAGCCTATGCTCGCGTCACTATGGGCAGACGCTCTGGGCGGTGGCTGTGGCTCTGGCTGAGTTGTGCACTGGTGGCTTGTGCAACGACGCCCCCTTCTGGGAGCGAGCACGCGGCCGCCGAAGCGGAAGGGCCAGCAGGCTCATTCGAAGAGGTGTGCCAAGACGAGCACAGCCTGGTGGCATGGTGCGACGACGCCCACTGCGGACTGTACCGATGCCGAGAGGTGATGGCGCACCAGAGCGTTGGGCACGTGGTGCGCACCCGGGGCGGCACCGTGGCATTGCCCGGCCCACCGGCAGCCACCCAGCGCTTCTGGGGCAGCGCCCAGAAACTGCCTCAGGATTCCCGGCCCGTCTTCATCATCCCCTGGCGGCACAAGCCTCCCCTGTTACCCAGCCAGCAGCAGATGCTGGACGAGGCGGCCAAGGAACGCCGCAAGCCTCACGAGAAGCACCACCTCTTCCCTCAAATGTTCCGGGAGTGGTTCACTCGACGAGACATCGACATTGATGAATACGTCATGCCTCTAGAGGTGGAGAAGCATCGGAGCATCCACCGAGGCGCGAACGGGGGTCCATGGAACGCGGCATGGGCCCAGTTCATCAACCAGCACATCCTCAAGCCACCATCAAAGGAAGAGATTTACCGGCATGCGGGACAGCTCATCTACGAGTTCCAGCTGTTTGGCCCGGTTATGCCGTACTCGAAGCAGCCGCCACTGTTGCCTCCGGGTTATTGAGGAGCCATGAGGTTCTACGCGTTGGAACAAGCCCCACAGCCTCGCTACTCGGGCACCTATGCTTACGGGCACACGTGGGGCTTGCCCGGAGCGTACTGTCCCTTGTGCCATATCAACGGGGCAACGGCTGGGGAAGCCTACCCCTCGGTAGACCTGTCTCACTTACCGATCGACGAGCAGCAGAAGTACATGCCTCGGGTCGAGAAGGACTACGCGGAATTCGAACGGCTGCGTGAGCAGGTGCGGCCCTGGGCCCCACCTGGAGCCCGCCTCCGGGCAGGAGCAGCGTTCGGTCCCCTGAATGGCTCTGCCCAGGGAGAGTTCGGCCCGCTGGTCATGGCATACCCCTGGGAACTGCTCATGAAGCCCGAAGCTCTGGCGCGCTTGCAGGCTGAAGGGATGCGCGGGCTGAAGGGATGCCGCACGGCGCTGCGTTTTCGAAAGAAGAACCCGCCGGAGTTGCTGGAAATGGAGTTGCTGTCCTGGGGCAGGTTCCACCCGGACTGCCTGCCGGAACGGCCCCCGCCTTGCCCCAGATGTGGCATCGAGTCCTTCGATCTGCCGGAACACCCCATTCTCGCCACGTCCACCCTGCCGCAGAATCTGGACCTGTTCCGGCTTGAATGGGCGCTGATCATCGGCACCGAGCGCTTCGTGGAGGCAGTGCAGCGCTTGGGCCTCGAGCACGACCTGACCTTTCGCGAGTTGCCCGTGCGCGGGGGATGACGCTCCGGTATAGGGTGAAGACGCCATGCCGATGATCGCGTTCTCCACCATCAAGGGCGGAGTTGGGAAGACCACCCTCTGCGTCCACGTCGCATCCGCCCTGGCGGACTCCGGGCACCGGGTGCTGTTGATGGACCTCGATCCCCAGGCGCACGCCTCCATGGTGCTGGGCCTGGAGCCCGCCGAGGCCCCCTGTGTCGCGGACACATTCGGCCCTCGGCCTCGCCACAAGCTGGACGACGTGGTGGTGGCTTCGCCCAAGCGTCCCAACCTCTTCATCGCCCGCGCTCAGCCGCGCATGGCCGCCATGGAGCGCGAGCTCTTCCAGTGGGGCCACCGCCTCCAGGCCATCCCCCGCGCTCTCAAGACGCTGAGCTGGACCCCGGACGTCATCATCGCCGACACGCCTCCGAACCTCGGCGCCTACACCGAGGCAGTGCTCCATTTCGCCGACGTCGTCGTGGCACCCGTCCCCACCGGCGCCTTCGCCCTGCAGGGCCTGGGTGAGATCGAGACCGCCTGGCGCGACACCCGGGAGGAGGGCGGCCAGCTCGTAGCCGTGGTGAACCTCTGGGACCGCCGCACCACCGCCACCAATGACGCGATGGACGCCGCGCTCAAGGAGTCCACCGTCCCGGTGCTGCGTGCCCGCATCCCGCGCTCGGAGGCCATCAACCAGGCCGGGCTCGGCTACGAGGTCGTCTTCGACACGAGCCCCAGCGCTCCCGGCGTCGAAGAGCTGCGCGAGCTGGCCAAGGAGCTGGCTCGCCGCGCCGGCCTGCGCTGACCGGGCGCCTGCCTGCTCTGGCTCCCTGCAAGTAAGCAGGGAGCACCGCCGGAAAATCACACGCCGTCACATCCACTGAAGGGCCGCTCCAACCAGGTGCGAGGCCTCCGCTGCCGTGCGAGCGGGGGACAGTGGTGGGGACTCACGGGAGCCGTGTGCCCTCGCCAAGGAGCGTGGCCCCGTCATGCAAGCCGAGTCTTCCTCCCCTTCTGGCTACACGGAACGTGTCGTCCCATTCGTGGCGGGTGATGGCCGCTCGCTCAACCTGCACCACATCCGCGGCGCCCAGGAGCCCACCAAGGGTCCGGTGATGCTCGTGCACGGCGCGGGAGTACGGGCCGGCATCTTCCGCGCCCCCGTGTCACGGACGGTCGTGGATGCGCTCGTGGACGACGGCTACGACGTGTGGCTGGAGAACTGGCGCGCAAGCATCGACGTCGAGCCGAGCGCGTGGACGCTCGATCAAGCCGCCGTCCATGACCACCCCAAGGCCATCGAGACGATCGTCCGGGAGACGGGCCGCGACGAGGTGAAGGCCATCATCCACTGCCAGGGTTCAACGAGCTTCATGCTGTCGGCGATGGCGGGGCTCGTCCCGCAGGTGAAGGTGATCCTCAGCAACGCCGTGTCACTGCACCCCGTGGTGCCACGCTCGGCACGGCTCAAGGCATTCTACGCAGTGCCCGTGGTGTCGAAGCTGACGCCGTACCTGGATCCGCAGTGGGGCCTGCACGCGGAGGGCTTCACGGCGAAGGCCCTCACCCTGCTGGTGAAAGCAACCCACCACGAGTGCGACAACACGGTGTGCCGGCTGGCGAGCTTCACGTACGGCACGGGGTTCCCCACGCTGTGGCGGCACGAGAACCTCAACCCCGAGACGCACGAGTGGCTCAAGCACGAGTTCGCCAAGGTGCCGCTCACCTTCTTCCAGCAGATGGCCGAGTGCCTCCGGGCTGGGCACCTTGTGCCGGTAGAGGGCTACCGGGAGCTGCCCGAGGACGTGGCCGAGCGCCCTCCCGAGACAGACGCGCGCTTCATCTTCCTGGCGGGGGAGCTCAACCGGTGCTTCCTGCCCGAGAGCCAGCGGCGCACCTATGAGCGGCTGTCCCAGCACCGGCCCGGCTACCACGCGCTGCACGTGATTCCGGACTACGGGCACCTCGACATCTTCATGGGCCAGGACGCGGCCCGAGACGTGTTCCCCCTCATCCTCGCCGAGCTCAACAAGCCAGCGTGAAGGAGCGTAGCCATGTTCAGGGTACCCCAACGCATCAAGCAGCAGACGGGACGCTTCTCGAGGGTGGATGGCATCCCCTACGAGCTGCCCATCAACTCCCGGGCCTCTCCGGCGCTGATGGCGGCGTTCACGATCGACGCCGGAGCGGCCGCCCAGCTGCTCCCGGGGAACGAGGTGCACCCGCTGCGGCTGTGGGGGAACAAGGCCGCGCTGTTCGTCACGGTGATTGACTACCGGGACACAGACATCGGGCCCTACATCGAGTTCAGCATCGCCATCCCGTGCACCCACGGCGCCAGGCCCGCGCCCACGGTGCTGCCGTTGCTGTTCCAGAAACACTACGGCGTGGGCCAGTACGTGGTGGACCTGCCGGTGAGCACGGAGATCTCCGTGAAGGGCGGCAAGGGCATCTGGGGCATGCCCAAGCACCAGGCGAACCTGGACTTCCGCATCGGAGCCCAGACCATCAGCAGCCAATACGACAAGGATGGTCAGCTGGCGGTGCGCATCGAGATCGATCGGCCCGGAAAGGCGTGGCTCCCGCTGCGAGCCAGCGGCGCCAACTACTGCCAGTTCCGCGGCATGCTGATGAAGTCCTTCATCTACTTCCGAGGGAAATTCGCCTTCCGGCTCGGGAAGAAGGCCTCGGCGCGGCTCACGATGGGGGAGCACCCGCGCGTGCAGCCGCTGAAGAAGCTCGGCATCTCCCAGGAGCCGTTCTTCGTAGGCTTCCTCCCGTCCTCGAGCGGCGAGCTGGATGACCACTTCGAGTGCTGGTTCCTCAGCTCTCCCAGCCTCCCGCCCCCCCAGCCCGAGGGCCTGGAGAGCGTGGTGAGCCTCGGGCTGAGCCAACAGTGGCTGGCGCCTCCGGCCGCTGCGGGCCGGCAGTCCACGCTTTCCCCCGGGACTCCCGCCATGACGGATGGCTCGGAGCACGTCCCCGAAACCGAGGCCTCCGAGAAGGAAGAGCCGCGCCGGCCAGACACGCTCACGGACGACGCCGGAATGGGAGCGCACCCATGAAGCGCCCGGTCCTCCACACGCTCAACGCGTGCCTGCTGTTCCTCTGTGCCTCCATGTACCTGGGGACGGGCTGGTCGCTGGTGCTGTTCTCGTTCCCCATCGCGCCACAGCTCACGGTGGACACCTACTACCTCCAGTTCGTCCCGCAGGTGACGGCCGCCACCCGGTTCTTCACCTGGATGACGCTGGTGATGCTGGTGTCCGCCGTGGGCCTGTTCCTCGCCGAGCGCAAGAGCCCGCTGCGCTGGTACCCCGCCACCGTGTTCCTGGGCGTGGTGGCGGCCACACTGCTCACCCGGTTCCTCATCTTCCGTTACAACGCGGAGATGGCCTCGGGGATCCGCGACTCCGAGCGCCTGCGCGAAGTGCTCTCCGCGTGGATGACGACCAACCGCATCCGCGTGGGGCTGTGGACCGTGCAGTGGCTGGCGATGATGGGCTACTTCGCCCACAAGCTGCTGCGCGCCGAGCAGCCCGCCCGCGTCCAGGCCGGGAAGCCTGCCTCCGAGAGTCCCAGCGCCCAGCGGTGGGTGGAGGCCCAGTCATGAGGAACCGTGGAGAGCGCTGGCTGCGCAGGATTCTGGCCGCCATCTCGATCGCTACGGTGGTCAGCGGCGCCGTGCAGCTCTTGGCACCGGGCTTCGAGCTCGGGTTCCTCAAGGCCGAGTCCACTCCCACGAGCCGCCACTTCTTCGGCATCGTCGGCATGTTCATGGTCCTCTTCGGAGGCCTGCTGCTCCACGCGCTGGTGCGCTCGAAGGAGAACCGGGCCGCCTTCGTGTGGACCGGGCTCCAGAAGCTGGGCGCGTGCGCAGCGGTGAGCCTCGGCGTGGCACGAGGCATCTTCTCTCCGCTCGCGCTGGGAGTCGCTGGCTTCGACCTCCTCTCCGGGCTGCTCATCCTGGGCTACCTCGGCCTGCTGCGCCGCAACGAACGCGCGGCCCTGTCTCCTACGCTGAAGTCCGCGCCCGTGCCCATCCCTGTGCCGGAGCCGCACCCCGTGTCGTCCCCCATCGCCTCTCCCTTGGCGGAGGACGGCCGCAAGCGAGCCCTCATCCTGGCGGGCGGAGGCATGCGCGTGGCGTGGCAGGCGGGCGTGCTGCGGGCGCTCCAGGACGAGGGCCTCCGCTTCACCCACGGAGACGGCACCTCGGGCGGCATCATCAACCTGGCGATGCTGCTCTCCGGCCTGTCTCCGGAGGAGATGTGCAACCGCTGGCGGACCCTGCGCGTGAAGGATTTCGTCTCCTTCGTCTCGCCCGAGAAGTACCTGAAAGCCTGGGACCTGGAGGCGCTGGGCGACGCGGACGGCATCCGCGAGCACGTCTTCCCCCACCTCGGCATCAACGTGGACGCCATCCGCGCCAACACGGCGATGGAGGGCACTTTCAACGTCTGTGACTTCACCCGCAAGACGAACGAGGCCATCCCACACACTCGCGTGGACACGGATCTGCTCGTGGCGGGCATCTCGCTGCCCATCTTCATGCCTCCGGTTCGCAAGGACGGCGCGCTCTACCTGGACTCGGTGTGGATCCAGGATGCCAACCTGCTCGAGGCGGTGCGGCGCGGGGCCAACGAGCTCTGGGTGCTCTGGTGCATCGGCAACACGCCCACATACCGGCGCGGGGTGTTCCACCAGTACGTCCACATGATCGAGCTGAGCGCCAACGGGGCCCTCTTCGAGCAGCTCGAGCGCATCGAGGAGCTCAACGCACGCATCCGCGCGGGCGAGGTGGTGCACGGCCACCGGCAGCCCATCGTGGTCCACCTCATCAAGCCGGAGCGGCCGCTGCCGCTCGATCCGGACTTCTACGCCGGGCACATCACCGCGGGCACCCTCATCGACCTCGGGTACGCGGATGCGTGCCGATACCTCGAGACATGCAGTCCCCAAGGCTTCCCGCTCACCCTGGAGATCACTCAGATGAACGCACCCGCTCCCGACCTCACCTTCCGCGAGACCATGTCTGGCCCGCTGTCTCTCCACGAGACCGACCCTGCTGCAGGGGCCGGCAAGGGCCGCCACACGCCCTTCACCTTCCACGCCACCATCAGCGTGGACGACATGGAGGCGTTCATCCGAGACCCGCAGCACGCGGCCCGGCTGGTGGCGCACGTCTCGTATCCGCCCTTCGGTGAGAACCTTCCGGTGAAGCGCGGGAGCTTCAACCTCTTCAAGGCTGGAGACACTCCGAACACCCGGCTGATGACGTACGGCATGGCCTTCGAGCACCAGGGCCGCGAGTACTACCTCTCCGGCACGAAGACGATCCGCGACGACAAGGGGCCGGACCTGTGGCGTGACACCACGCGGCTTTATGTCCGGCTCCACGAGGGCCCGGACGAGCGTGGCCCAGTGGTGGGCGCGGGCGTCCTCAAGCTGGGCCTGGGAGATCTGCTCAAGCTGGTGTCCAGCATGCGCTCGTCACGCCCGGGGTTCGAGGGCACGCAAGCCGTGATGCGCTTTGGCCGGTTCTTCCTCGGCACGCTCTGGGAGGTCTACGCCCCCATGGCCCGCGAGCCCGAAGCCATGGAGCGCGAGCCCCTCTCTCCTCCGTGAACCCAATCAGGGCCCCACACCCAGAGCCCACATCAGGAGCCCCCTTATGAATCCTCGACGTGAACACTTCGATGCCATCGTGGTCGGCTCGGGCTTTGGCGGCTCGGTGATGGCCTGGCGGCTGGCCGAGGCGGGCCTGCGCGTCTGCGTGCTGGAGCGCGGCAAGGCCTACCCCCCTGGCTCGTTCCCGCGAAGCCCCTACGCCATGCGCCGCAACTTCTGGGACCCGAGCCAGGGCCTGCACGGGCTCCTGAACCTGTGGTCCTTCAAAGGGCTGGGCGGCGTGGTGGCGAGCGGGCTGGGCGGCGGCTCGCTCATCTACGCGAACGTGCTGCTGCGCAAGGAAGAGAAGACGTTCGTCCACGAGAACCTCCAGGACGGCGGGTACGAGGATTGGCCCGTCACGCGGGAGGACCTCGAGCCGCACTACGACGCGGTGGAGAAGATGATGGGGACGCAGCGCTACCCCTTCGAGCACGAGCCCTACCGCCACACGGCGAAGACGATCGCGATGAAGCTCGCGGCCGAGCGGATGGGGCTGAAGGATGATTGGCAACTGCCTCCGCTGGCGGTCACCTTCGCCAACCCGGGCCAGCCTCCGGTGCCGGGCGAGCCCATCCAGGAGCGCCACCCGAACCTGCACGGGCGGACACGGCTGACGTGCCGGCTGTGCGGGGAGTGCGACATCGGCTGCAACTACGGCAGCAAGAACACGCTCGACTACACATACCTGTCAGCGGCGAAACGGCGCGGGGCGGAGCTGCGCGTGCGGTGCGAGGTGAAGGCCTTCTGGCCTGAGGACGGCGAGTACGTCGTCGAGTACGTGGACCACTCGGAGGCCCGCGAGGGCGAGCGGCCCGAGGTCCCCACCTCCCTGTTGCCGCGCACGCTCATCTCCGCGGACAAGCTGGTGCTGGCGGCGGGGACGTTCGGGTCGACGTACCTCCTGCTGAAGAACCGGGAGGCGTTCCCGGGGCTCAGCGGCCAGCTCGGCACCCGGTTCTGTGGCAACGGGGACCTGCTGGGCTTCCTCTTCAAGTGCACGGACAGCAGCAAGGGCAAGCGGGAGCCGCGCGTCCTCGATGGAGGCCACGGCCCCGTCATCACCAGTGCGCTCCACATCCGAGACGCCGCCGAGGGCGGCACCGGCCGCGGGTTCTACGTGGAGGACGCGGGCTATCCCGAGTTCGTCAACTGGCTCTACGAGAGCAGCGATCAGCTCGCCCTGCTGCGCCGCTTCATGCGGCTGGGCACCCGGCTGGTGAAGGGGTGGCTCGGCCTCAGCCGGGACACGGATGTGAGCGCGGAGATCGCCGAGACGATCGGAGACTGCGTGGGCTCGGCGAGCTCGCTGCCACTGCTCGCCATGGGCCGCGACATTCCGGACGGGAACATGACGCTGAACAAGGATGGGCTGCTGGAGGTCGACTGGCGCATGCGCCACTCGTCCAGCTACTTCCGGCGCGTCCGCCAGACGATGGCGGAGATCGCCGATGCGCTCGAAGGCAAGCTGCTCCAGAACCCGCTCAGCTACCTGAGCCGGGTCATCACCGTGCACCCGCTCGGGGGCTGCCCCATGGGCCGGGCTCCCGAGGTGGGCGTGGTGGACGCGAATGGAGAGGTCTTCAACCACCCCGGGCTCTACGTGGCGGACGGCGCGGTGATGCCCGGCCCCACGGGCCCGAACCCGAGCCTGACCATTGCGGCGCTGGCGGATCGCTTCGCGGATCACCTCATCGACCAGGTGCGCCGCCCCACCCATCGACCCTCTCACCCCTCCCCCATGAAGGAGGCGCCATGGCCTCAACCACCGGCTTGATCACCGGCGCACCACCCTCTCCCCCCACTCCGTCCCGGAAGCCGCTCGGACGGAAGATGGTGTCGTGGCTCGATCCCATGACGCTGGCGAAGACAGGCATCCGGGCCGCCGTCTCCTCCACGATTGGGAAGCAGGCCGATCGCCGGCTGCTCGACGCGCTGGCGGCCCCGGATGTGAACCCCTGTGACTTCTCCGTGGATGCGGCGGGCAGGCCTCGGGAGGAACTGTGGCTCGACTACGTGTCGGACCTGGGGGACGGCTGGGACTCCACCTATGCGGTAGCTCAGGCAGTGGCTCGGCCCATCCTGACAGTGCGGGACGAGACAGGCTCCACCTACGATACGCGCGGCGGCGAGCTGCTCGTGTTCGGCGGAGACGAGGTGTACCCCACGGCGAGCGTGAAGGCGTACGAGGAGCGGACCCTCCACCCGTGGACGTGCGCAATCCAGGGGCAGCGAAAGCCGCCGCACATGTTCGCCATCCCAGGAAACCACGACTGGTACGACGGGCTCGTGTCCTTCATGCGGCTGTTCTGCCAGGGCCGCACGCTGTCCGGCTTCGAGACGCACCAGCGGCGCAGCTACTTCTCGGTGAAGCTGCCGCATGGGTGGTGGCTGATCGGCACGGACATGCAGCTGGAGTCGGACCTCGACCAGCCCCAGGTCCGCTACTTCCAGGAGGTCGCCAGGCTGATGCGCGAGGAGGATCGCGTCATCCTCTGCCTGGCGGAGCCTGCGTGGCTGGTGTCTCAGGTGCGCCCGTCCGAGGACCGTACCTACCTGGAGAACAACCTCCGCTTCCTGGAGGAGCAGGTGCTCGGAAAGAAGGTGAGCGTGTTCCTCGCGGGAGATCTCCATCACTACCGGCGGCACGCCAACGACGAGGGCCGGCAGAAGATCATCGCCGGAGGGGGTGGTGCCTTCCTGCATCCCACGCACATCCCTCGGAAGGAAGCGGCGCTCGATGACGGCTTCACGCCGCGCAAGAGCTTCCCGAGCGCCCAGGACTCCCGACGGCTGAGCTGGCGCAACCTGGGGCTCGCGGTGAGCAGCCCCCGGTTCGGAGTGCTCACAGGGCTGCTTTACATGCTGCTGGCTTGGGCTCTGTCGGTGAACCTGGGCGAGGCCAACGTGCCGAAGGCGCTGGGGCTGGTGGTGCGCACGGCGCTGGCCAGCCCCGGGATCGTGCTCATCGCGGTGCTCGTCACCCTGGGACTGATCGGCTTCGCGGACAAGCGCTTCGGGCGCTGGCGCTGGCTCGCGGGCGTGCTGCACGGACTGGCGCACCTGACTGCGGCGTTCCTGCTCGCCTGGGGAGTGTCGCACCTGATGGGCTCGACAGAGCTGCCCTTCGGAAGCGTGGAGAGGGATCTGCTCAGCGCCGTGCTCATCTTCGCTGGCGGGTTCCTGGCCGGGCCGACAGTCATGGGGCTCTACCTGCTCGTGTCGCTGAACGTGTTCGGCGTGCACGCGAACGAAGCGTTCTCCTCGCTGGCCATTCCGGACTGGAAGAACTTCATCCGGCTGCACATCGACAAGGCGGGGCACCTGCGGCTCTACCCCATCGGGCTCCGGCGCGTGCCTCGCTCCTGGAAGCCGGGCGAGCTGGCGCGAGACCCCGCGTGGGTGGCGGACCCGAAGGACCGCCGAGCCACGCCTCCCGCGCTCATTGAGCCGCCCATCGTCCTCTGAGGCCCGGCCTCACACCGGAGCCGGAGGCATCAGGTACTCCAGCAGCGTCCAGGCCTTGCTCCAGTCCGGTGCCCGTTGGGCGATCATCTGGTGCAGCCACTGGATGACCGAGGCCGGCGGAGACGCGCCCCGGTGCTCCAGCGCCGCCTTCGCGCTGGCCAGCAGCCGGGGAATCGCCGACGGAGGCGCTCCCCACACCTGGGTCAGCGCCTTGTCCCACTGCCCCTGGCGGAACAGCGCGTCGATCTCCTCGCAGAACACCTCGGGCAGGCGCTGCCAGAGCTCCTTGCGCGTCATCTGATCATGCGCGTCCGGCCGCCCGGCCCGGATGGCCTGCCGCACATACTCGGCGGGGATCCGCTGCCAGAGCGCGTGTATGGGCGCGGTGCCCCACGGCTCGGTCTTCTCGATCCACACCCGGCTGAACGCCTCCCAGTGCTCCGCCTGGAAGAATCGGCAGGCCTCCTTCTCTCCCAGCAGGTGCCGATGCCGCTTGCTGGCGAGCACCTCGACCGCCTGCGGCGGCAGGTACTTCCAGAAGATCTCCGCGTGGGCCTCCTCCGGATAGAGGAATGACGGAAGGTCCGAGGTGCTCGACGAGAGCCACGCCGCCCAGATCTTCCGGACGCACAGCGCCCAGTCTCCGCCGCGCCGCCGCGCATACTCCGGCAGCAGCGGCCCCAGCGCATGCCAGGACACCGCCTGATTCAGTTGGCTCAGAGAGACCTCTGGCTCCTGCAGGGAGCGCAGCAAGCGCTCGGGCTGGAGCAACAGCGGAGTCGCCGCGGAGGACGGCGCCAGCGGCCCCAGATTGTCCAGCAACCGGCCGCCCAGCAACAACAGCGGCAGGAGCCATGCCTCCGGCATGCGCGGCTCCTGGGGAGACCGGTACGAGGCCATGTACAGCAACCACCGCCGGGCATCCGCCGAGGGCTTCGTGCACCACGAATCCAGCGACAGCTCCGCCTGCGGGGCCAGCGTCTCGGACAGCGCCAGGAGCGCGGCGTACCAGACCCGGTGATCGACCAGCAGGGACTCGCGCGCGGACGGCAGCTCGTACGCGATGCGAGGCCGAGGCAGGCCCCCGGCATCCGGGACCACCAGCGCCCGCTGCAGCCGGAGCACGCCCTGGCGGAGGTCCTCCGGCACAGCATTCCCCTCGAGGACGACCAGGCCCAGCACGCGGAAAATGGCCTCGAGTGCGGCGACCCAGGCCGGGTTCCGCGTGTCGGGAGCCTGGAGCACCGCTCGCGCCAGCGTGAAGTCGCCGCAGCGGCAGCGATCCAGCAACGCCCCGAACACCGCCGGCGCGTGCTCCTGGCGCAGCAGGACATTGCCCCAAGCCAGAGGACCTTGATCCAGGGTTTCCAGCAGGGCCTGCTCGATCAGCCCGGCCAGCATCCACGAAGGCTGGAAGGCCAACTGCTGAGGCTGCCGCTCTCGCAACAAGCTGAGTTCCTTCAGTGACCGCACCACCCGGAACGCGTCCGCCGGGAGCATGGCCTGGAGCTTGTCCAGGCTCTTGCGGTCCACCTTCAAGCCCTGGCGCTCCAGTTCCTTGAGCCACTCCAGGTCCGCATCATCCGGCCGCATGCGCACCAGGGAGAGCCACGCGTCCATGGACCGGACCTCGGCCCCAGGGTCCTCGCTCTCCAGCAGCAGGCGCTGGCCCAGGTGCTGGAGCCGCTGCCAGAGCAGGTCGAACGGCACCTCCACGCTCTCGCTCTGCTGCAGACGCAGGCGGAGAAAGAGACGGGCCAGGTCCGCCGCGCTGCGCGCCTTGGCCAGCCCCGACTCCTCCCCCTTCTTCCCATAGGTGGCGAAGAGGCCGATGAAGCCCAGCGCCGTGCCCAGGGTGTCCACGCGGGCGAGGATGTCGGGCGTCTCCAGCCACCGCAGGCACGCCTCCCGATCGAACCCCGCCACGGTGATGCGCTCGTCCACCCACTCGAGCAGCTCGCGCAGCACCGAGCGCGCATCCGGGCTGCTCACCGAGAGCCACACCGAGGGCGCCGGCCGGCGCGAGCCCGAGGCCTTGGAGAGCTCGCGCGGCTCCCGAGGGATTCGCTCCACCTCCCGCTCCGGCGGCCGCGGCGGAGGCGCATCGGTGGCCACACACAACTTCAGCCCGGAGGGCCACGTCGCCTGCAAGGGAGCCCCCTCCGCGGAGCCCAGCACGAGGTACACCGCGCCCTGCTCCGGGAGCTGGCGCACGGCCTCGGCCCACGTCTCGGCCTGTAGGAACAGCGCCTGACCGCGCGCTTCGAGCCACTGCCCCGTCAGCGTCCGGCCCGCGCCGCTCGAGGCCTGCCACCACAGGGGCCAGGTCGCCGGATCACGCACCTGCACGGGGATGCCGGGCGGCAGGGACTCCCGCCGCAGATCCATGGGGCGGACCGGAACGTCCCGGAGCCGGACACGGGCGCCGCTGCTGGAGCGAGGCGGCTGGAGCTGGGAGAGCTGCTCCCCGGCCTCTTCCTGAGTCATCTCCAGAATCTCGGCCAGCGCCTGGAGCGCGCCCGGGCGCTGCTCGAGCCACTCGAGCGCCTCGCCGGCGTCGAACTTGCCCAGGTAGGTGGCCAGGGAGGACTCCTTGATTCGCTCGGCCCGAGGCCAGGACTGAGCCTTGCGCACGCGCTGAGCCAGCTCGATCAAGCTCTGCACCGGTGGCTCCAGGTCCTCCATCCGGTCTCGGATCCAGCCCATGTGCGTTGTCCCTCCCCAGGATCAGTATCGCTCGACAACTTCCCAATTGGTACCCAATTGGCGAGATATTGGCGAGAAACCGGGCGCACTCCTGACAGGAAATATGTTCAAGGGTTTACATCTTCCCACCCAGACCTGAGGGGTGGGGACTCAGGCGGCGGAGCTGTTGATGGCGGCGCGGAAGGCCGACTTCATCGCCTGAAGGAGCCGATTGGAGAGCTCCTGGTACACCTGGGCGTCCGGGCCGTCGAAGCCCAGATCGTTCCAAGAGCCCATCCCACCAAATACATCGGAGGCCATGGCGGCGTTCGCGAGCTGGACAGCGGGCACGGGCAGCTTGTGGGTCAGGAGCAGTTCGAGGAGGTCCTCGAGGGGCTGGGGCTCGAGCGACAGGCGCAGCAGGCAGCGACGGAAGTGCTTGCTCCAGTACTTCAGGTCCTGCTTGTCAGCGAAGGTGCGCACGGCCTCCAGGGCACTCGCGAGCGCGGCGCGGCAGCGGCTCAAGTCCCGCTCGGCCGAGGCCGCCTCTCCCGGCCCCACGGGGAGGTACTCGAAGGAGAGGCTGGTGGAACCGGGGGCGGGTGAGAAGAAGAGGTTCCACTTCACGGTCTCATCGGTGTCCACCTCGTGGCCCTCACCCACGGGCTCCACGTCGACGGACAGCGGCATGAAGCGCTGGATGACCTCCTGCATGTCATCGAGGCTGCGGGACTCGAGGAAGGCGCGGACGCTGCGGCCCTGAAGCTCTGGGGCGAACTCGCGCTTCAGCGCCTCCTCCCAGGCGTCGGCCCGCTTGCGGCCCCGATAGAACTCGAAGAGCTGGCGGCCGGAGATTTCATAGAGGCGCGGGCGCACCTCGCGCGGCATGAACCGCTCGGAGCGCGGGCCATCCGTGAAGAGGAGGAGGCCCCATCCACCGCCTCCCAGGAACGCTTCGCGGATGTGAGCGGGCAGCTCCGCCGAGTCCCCTTGCGGATCCGTCTCCCAGGGCCCCGGCGCGAACCACAGACGCGCCTGGGGTGAGGCGAGGGCCGAGAGCCACTCCTGGAAGGAGCGCCGTCCGCCGTGCTCATCCAGCACGGTGACGCGCGAGTACATGCGGCTCTCCGCGCGGAGGCCGATGCTCATGAAGTCCTCAATGGCCTCCCAAGAGACCATCGAGGGCTCGCGCAGCGCACGGTTGCCGGTGGTGACGAGGAGGGCGGTGCACACATCCAGAGAGCGCATGGACTCAGTGTATCGAGTTTTGAGTCCCGCTCAGCGGACACCGCCCCGCCGAGACGCCTACAGCGTCTTCATGTACTCCACGAGCTGCCAGCGCTGCTCCTCGGTGAAGGGGACACCATCCCGGGTGGTGAGGTACTCGTGGCCGGTGTTCCAGTTGCCCTTGATGCTCGTGTCGAGGGTGAACGGGGTGTAGTCGGAGGCCGTCTTCGGCTGCTCCATCGAGTAGCCCACTCGCACCGGATCGAACTCACGGCTGCCCAGCGTGAACGTCTTGCTGCGCTGAGCGGCGGGCAGCAGCATCTCGTACAGGTTCGGCACCGAGCCATTGTGGAGGTAGGGAGCCGTCGCCCAGATGCCGTTGAGCGGCCGCCCCTTGTAGCCGGGGGCGCTGGTCTTCGGCAGCTTGGTGCGGGTCGCGTACTGATCGGCAAACGCCTTGGCGGACTCGATCTTGTGCTTGAGCAGCGATCCGGAGACGGCGTTGATGAGAGGATCCAATCCGGTCGTGGGGTGGGGGATCTCCGAGCCCGCGATGGAGGCGGCCTTCTTTCCAGCGTAGATGCCGGCCTGGTACTGGCGCTCACTCATGTTGGAGAGCTCGGTGGGGTCGGTCCCGAGCAGCTCGATGGGGGTGATGTTGGCCACGTAGGCGGTGGTGATGGCGGCCGAGCGCGGGATGACCTGGTGGCACTGGGCACAGGCGTTGGCAAAGAGCTTCGCACCCTGGGCGGCCTTGGCCTGATCAACGGGAGGAAGCACTGTCTCCGGCCAGGCCGGCGAGTTCAGCTCGCGAACCCAGTTCTCGTAATAGCCCAGGTTCTCGATGAGGAAGCTCGACTCGTACTCCGTGGCCTGGGTGAGCGCGACCTTGCCGTAGACACCGATGACCTCACCGCCATTGCGCACGAGGATGCCCGCGCCCGAGAAGTTGGCCGCGAAGCCGGTCCACTGCACCACATCCGACTGATCAGTCCCCCAGAGGAACGGGTAGCTCGCGGGCGCGTCCGAGGGCTTGGCATTCTCGGGAATGCCGGGCAGGGTGGACATCGTCTGGTTGAAGATGAACCCGATGGCATCGATTCGAGCGAACCCGTACTCGAGATGGGCTTTGTTGATCTCGTTGCGAGCGTTGAGCGCCGCCGTCTGGGCCTGCAGCTCTCCGCGCAGCCCGCTGCGGGCGTTGGGCGAGTCACCGTCCTTCAGCACGGCCTTGGCGAACCGGTCGAACTTGGCCTGATCGGTGAGCGTGGCCTTCAGAGCCGCCACGAGCTCGAGGTTCATCAGATTGAAGTCAGCGAGGGTGGGAGCGCCATCCACCCGGATCCCCACCTTCTGCTGGGTCTGAGGGTGGGTGTACTCGAGCTGCCCGGTGTGGCAAGCCGCGCAGGCCATGCCGAACCACGCCTTGCCCGAGGCATCCGTGCTCTTGGTCCAACCGATGGGCATTCCGTCCGGGTTCGACGCGGTCTTCTTCCGGGGGATGTAGCGGAAGCGCTCGATGTTGGCAGGGTCCAGGAAGGGCTTCTCGCTGGCGCTCTGCTCCAGGACGACGACCCACGCATAGGGGAGGACCTCGGAGCCCTGGGGTGTGTTGTAGAAGGACTGCTGCGTGTTGTCGGTCCAGCCTTGCTCGATCTCGATGACATCGCCGTAGGCGTCAGCGACCCGCGCATCCTCCGGAATCTGGGTACCGCTTTGGGGCGGCGCGTGACGGCAGGTGCACAGGCATAGCCCTGCGATAGCGGCCCAGGTCGAAGCGCGGAATGACATGAACTCCCCCTCAAGTGATGAGGGGCAAAGTCTACCACAGAACAATTCCAGCTCTGACGGGCCGTGAACCACCGGCTCGTGCACCCTCTTACTTCGAGGGGTTCTGCAGCCCGAGCGCCTCGCGGACCTGCGCCGTGGTGCGCCCGGCCCAGTAGCGGCGCTGGTTCTCGGCCGTGGTGAAGCTGCGCGTCTCCATCCGGTCCAGGTAGAGCGTGCCCTCCAGGTGATCCACCTCGTGCTGGAGGATGCGGGCGTACCAGCCTCGGGCCGAGATGGAGACGGGCTTCCCATTCTCATCCAGGGCCTCCACGCGCACGCCGCTCGCACGCCGGACCAGGGCCGCGTAGCCGCTCGCGCTCAGGCACCCCTCGTAGAACTCCGCGGGGGTCGGGTCCTCCACCACCAGCCGTGGGTTGATGAGGACGTGGAAGGGCACTGGCTTGCGCTCGCGCAGGGCCAGTTCCTCAGGCGAGAGCCCCGCCTGGTACTCGGCCCGGTCCTCCACCACCACCAGCCGCAGGCTCACGCCCACCTGCGGCGCGGCCAGCCCCACGCCGGGGGTGTCGCGCATCGTGTCGCGCATGCGCTCGATGAGCGCCTTCACCTCGGGGCTGGAGATCTCCTCGGGAGTCAGGTCCCGGGCCTGCTGCCGCAGCACCGGGTCTCCTGCCTGGACGATCTTCAGGATGGTTCCCTTCATCTCGGTACCTCCGTGCAGCTCCCGAAAGAGAGGCTGGCAAGGCCTTGCGCCGTAGCCGACCTTCCGTGCGCGTGCAATGGCAGACGCTCGGACGCGCGTAAGCCTCGCGCCACGGCTCGCGCGGGGATACGCCTCGAGTGGTATCCCCTGGCGGGGGGTAGCCCGGGCATCGTCGCCGCACGCATGCCCTTTGCCTCGCTGCACGGCCAGAACATCCACTACGAAGACACGGGCGGGCCTGGGCGCCCGCTCATCCTGGGACACGACTTCCCGCTGGACAGCCGGATGTTCGATCCCCAGGCGCTCGTGCTGGCGCCGGAGTTCCGCATCATCCGGTGGGACGCGCGCGCGCTGGGCCGCACGCACTGGGACGGCAAGCCCTTCTCGCTCTGGGATTCGGCGGATGACTGCATTGCGCTGCTCGACTACCTCGGCATCGATCAGGCCGTGGTGGGAGGCGTGAACCTGGGCGGCCAGTGCGCCCTGCGCGCCGCGCTGCGCTACCCCGAGCGCGTGAAGGCCCTGGTGCTCCTGGGCACGCGCGCCACGCGGGAGGATCCACAGCTGCGGGAGATCTACCTGGACATGGCGAGGATCTGGTCCTCCGAGGGTCCCATCGATCCCCTCCTGAACATCCTCGCCAGCGAGCTCTTCGGAGAGCCGTTCCGCTTCAGACACTGGTTCAGCCGCTGGCGCGTGCTCTCGGGCGCGCACATCCTCGCCGCCACGCTCTGCCTCATGGAGCGGGATGACATCTACCCGCAGCTCAAGAACATCCGCTGTCCCTCCCTCATCCTCCATGGCTCGGAGGACCTCAGCGTGCCTCCGGCGCAAGGAGAGCTGCTCCACCTGATGATGTCGGGCAGTTCCTCCTTCGTTCCCATCCCCGGAGCCGCCCATGCCGCCAACCTCACCCATCCTCACGCGGTCAACCCGCCGCTGCTCGAGTTCCTTCGCGCCCGCGCCTGAGCGGCGCTGCTGCGGGAGGATGCGCGTAGACTGAGCGGGTGAATCCCTCGCGTCTCACGTCTCTGCTGGCAGGCATCCTGGCTGGGCTGTGCGGCTGCTCGACGGCCCCGAAGTACCTCTCTCCTCCTCCAGGACTTCCGTGGCGCGTAGAGCTCGGAGGCTCGGGCAGCTCGCAGATCAGCGGGCTCGCGACTCAGGACGGAGACCTCTTCGCCATCGGTTCCTTCGAGGGAGAGACCTTCCTACGCGACCAGCGCCTGCTGTCCGCTGGCGGGCAGGATGTCTTCGTGGCCCGGCTGGGACCAGACACACGGGTGCGCTGGGTGCGGCGCTGGGGCGGCTCCGGCGACGACCTGGGCCAGGCCATCGAGGCGGGAGCCGATGGCTCGCTCCTGGTCACAGGCAATCTCACGGGAGCAGCGGACCTGGAGGGCGCACGGACTGGAGCAGGGGGCCCCGACTGCTTCGTAGCGAAGCTGAAGGGAGCGGACGGCCAAGTGCAGTGGGTGCGGAGGTTCGGCGGAGCCGGAGGCTCGGACTGCCGCTCGGCGGCATATGACTCCGCGGGAGACGTCTTCGTCACGGGGCGCTTCGACGGCGAGGTGGACCTGGGCTTTGGCCCTCGCACCAGCGCTGGGCTGAATGACCTCTTCCTCGTGAAGCTCTCGGGCCAGGATGGCACGCCTCGATGGGCGCAGGTCTTCGGCGGCGCGGGGGATGACATCGGACGGGACGTCGCGGTGGCGCCCTCCGGCACCTTGCTGCTCACCGGCCACTTCTCCAGCAATGCGGCTCCCGCAGCAGGTGCGGTGGACTTCGGAGCGGGCCTGCTCACCAGCGCGGGAGACTCGGATGCATTCCTGGCCGCATTCTCAGGTGACGGGCGCTGTCTCTGGTCCCGAGCCTTCGGAGGTCCGAACTTCGACATGGCGAAGTCCGTGGTCCCCGCCTCCGACGGCACCCTGTTCCTGACGGGCCTCTTCCAGGGCGAGGTGAAGCCTCAACCGGGTGAGATCCTCTTCTCCGCGGGTGGCTTCGAGGGCTTCATCTCGCACCTCACCGAGCGAGGCGAGGAGCTCTGGCGGCACCGCTACCCCACCCTGACCTCGGGACACGCGCTCGCCCTCACTCCGTCCGGCGAGGTGGTGATGGTGGGGCACTTCACCGCGACGCTGGAGCTGGGAGCGGACCGGAAGCTCCAGAGCCAGGGCAAGAATGACGTCGCCGGTGTGCTCTTCAGCCCCGCTGGGGACGTCCGGTGGACCGACCACGATGGGACTTTCGAGAACGACTACGGCTATGCCGTGACAACCGCTGCGGGAGGCGTGGTGCTGGGAGGAATACTCACGGAGGCTACGGGCGGGGATGCCTCCAAGCCCCGGACCTACGGCTTCATCTCCTGGAGCCCACTGCCCTCACAGCGGGCCCTCACACCCCCATCCAGGGAGCGAGGCACTCAGTAGGCCACACCATACCCGGCGGCCTGCGTGCGGACGCTCTTCATCACGTTGTCGTCGAAGCTGTCCTTCTTCTCCGCCACATTCTTCGCGCGCCACGTGTCGCGATCCGCCGCCAGCTTCGCCGCCTTCGCCTCCAGCACCTTGCGCTCGTCAGAGAGCTGCTTCACCTTCAGCGACTGCTCCTCCTTCTTCAGCCCCTTCAGCTCGGAGGGCAGCTCAGCCTCCTTCACGGATGCCAGCGCCTCGGGCTTCTCCACCAGGTCCACCGCCCCGCCCACGGCCACCGGCGCGCTGCTCGCCGCCGGAGCCGCCTTGCCCGAGCCCGCCGACCGGGCCTTCTTCATGTAGCTGATGCGCTCGGCCGCGGCCTCGGGAGCCAGCGCCGCCATCTGCTGCACACGGTCCCGGTTCGCCGCCTGCACCGCCACAGAGCCCGTGTACAGCGTCTTCGAGGCGATCTCCGCGTTCACCTTCGCCAGCTCCGCGTCATACGGCGTGGCCACCGCCAGCATGCCGCCCTCCTGGCCAATGCTGTCGAACGTGCCATCCGTGAGCTTGGCCACGTACCGCCATGCGGTGGCCGTCTCGGTATCCGCGCCGCAGCGCACCGTGTTCACCACGATGTGGCGCTCCTTGGCCTGCTTCGCCCAGTGCTTGAAGTTCCACTGGTCGCCGCGCTCGGCCGGAGGCGCGTCGCCGACCAGGAAGATGACCTTCATCGTCTCGCGGTTGTCGCTCCAGGACATCTTCGACACGGCCTCGCCCAGCCCGCGGCCCACGTGCTCGGGGGTGTCACCGCCGCCATCGGCCTGGAACTTGCGCAGATGGGTGAAGACCGTGTCCAGGTCCTCGCTCAGGTCGAAGCGCTTCGTCACGTACGCGTCGCCCTCGTCCCGGTAGGCCACCAGGCCCACCTTGAGTTGCGGCGTCGGCTTGCCCGTGGCGATGCGCGAGGCAATGGAGAAGATCTTCTGCTTGGCGCCCTCGATCAGCCCGTTCATGGAGCCCGTCGTGTCGATGACGAAGACGACCTCGATCTGCGGCCGGGCCTGCTTCGGCTGCTCCGTCACCTGCGTGGCAGGGACGTCGGCGGCGGAGGCCAGGGGAGCAGCGAGCGCAACGGTGGCGAGCGCGGCGGCCAGGACAGGCCGCGCGAGGAAGTTCAGAGGCATGGACAGGCTCCAGGGGGGGCGAAAAGAGGCGGGTTTCGCGTGCGTGTTCCCCTGAAACGGGCGGGCCCGCGGAAAGATCTATTCCGCGGGCCCACTCCGCACTTCCTGGACATTCTGTCAGGCCAGGTCGAACAGCAGCGCCTCGACCGGCTCGCCGGCCGTGAGCACCAGGGTGCTCTCGTCGGAGATGGCCACGCCATCGCCCGCCTTCACCGCCACGCCATTCAGCGTGCCCGAGCCCCGGGCAATCTGAATCCACGCGTGCCGGCCGGGCTTCAGCGTGTACTCGGCCTTCTCGCCCTTGCCGAGCAAGGTGCTGTGCAGCGTCATGTCCTGGTGGACCACGACCGACCCGTCACGCCCTTCCGGCGAGGCCACCACGCGGAACCGCCCCTGGCGCTCCTGCTCGGAGAACGCCTTCTGCTCGTAGCCGGGCGTCAGGCCGCGGCGCTCGGGGAGGATCCAGATCTGCAGCATGTGCAGGGTCTCGTCGAACCGGTTCACCTCGCTGTGCAGCACGCCGGTGCCGGCGCTCATGCGCTGCACCTCGCCCGGGCGGATGACGCTGGTGGTGCCCATGCTGTCCTTGTGCTCCACCTGCCCGCCGAGCACGTAGGTGATGATCTCCATGTCCCGGTGCGGGTGAGTGCCGAAGCCCTGGCGCGGCGCCACGTAGTCCTCGTTGATGACGCGGAGGCTGCGGAAGCCCATGTGCTCCAGGTCGTAGTAATCCGCGAACGAGAACGAGTGGTAGGTATCGAGCCAACCGTGGTTGGCGTGGCCGCGAGCTTCAGAGGGTCGAAGGGTGATCATACGGTGCTCCTTTCTGCTACCTGTGAGATGCCCTGCCACGGTGGGCGTTGCGGGCTCTCCCGTTCTCCATCGTGACGACCTGTACTAAAGCAAGCCCCTTGCCACACCCTAAACAGCTGAAATTACTAATCTCATGTTCTCACAGCAGCATCCAGGCACTCATTTTGAGAAACCAAACCTCTCAAATCAGTGCATCCGGGCACGGGCCTTCTCCAGCATCACGCTCCAGGTCTCCAGGCGCTCCTTCAAGGAGGCGGGCGGCGCCGTGCCCACCTGCGCATGGAGGGTGGTGAGCTCCTGAAAGAGGGTGCCGGTGAAGGCGGTGAAGGCGGTGGGCAGCTTGAGGAAGAAGGGCCAGATGATGTCGAGCGCCTCGTGCAGCGAGGCCAGCGCCTCGGCTCCCTGGCCCTGGACCTTCTGAACCTGGCTCAAGGTGGCGACGCTCACGGCCAGCTCCGGACGAAAGGCCTCGGGGTGCTCCTCGGCGAGCAGGCGACGGATGCCCACCGCCTCCCGCACCGAGGCCAGCGCCTCCGCAGTACGGCCCAGGGTGCCCTGCAGGGTGCCCAGGTTGTTGAGGCTGGTGGCCAAGTCGGAGCGGAAGGCCCGCGGGTGCTCCGCGGCCAGCCGGCGGCGGATGTCCACGGCCTCTCCGAGCGCGGCGAGGGCCTCCTCTCCTCGGCCCTGGGCGCTCAGCAGCGCGCCCAGGTTGCTCAAGCTCAGCGCCAGCTCGGGGAGTCCCGCCTGGGGCTGCTCCTGGGCGAGCTGGCGGCGGATCTCCACGCCCTCCTGCACGGAGGCCAGGGCCTCGGTCCACAGCTCCAGGCCGCTCTGCACGCTGCCGAGGGTGTTGAGGCTCGCGGCGAGCTGCGAGAGGAACATGGCTGGCATCACCTTGGCGAGCCGGCGGTAATACTCCACGGCCTCCTGGACCGAGGCCAGGGCCTCCGCGTTGCGGCCCAGGGAGCTCTGCACCGCCGCGAGGTTGCTCAGACAGACGGCCAGGGCGGGGAGGTACGCTGACGAGTACGCCTGGGCCAGCTTGCGGTAGCGCTCGGCGGCCTCCTTCACCGTGGCGAGGGATTCCTCGCGGCGGCCCAGCTCGTTCTGGAAAACGCTGAGATTGACCAGGCTCATGGCGAGATCCGCGAGGAACGACTGGGGACGCTCCTCGGCCAGCTTGCGGCGGATGGCCACGGACTCCAGCATCCAGGAGAGCGCCTCGTCCCGGCGGCCCAGCGCGCTCAGAGCGCCCGCGAGGCAGGTGAGGCTCGTCGCGAACGGAGGCAGGTGCTCCTCGATGCGGGCCTCCATGAGCTGACGGAAGAGGGCCACGGACTCTTGCGCGAGGGCCAGGGCCTCCTCGCGCTGCCCCAGCTCGCCCTGGACGATGGCGAGGTTCGTCAGACTGCCAGCCAGCTCGGGGAGGTATGGCTCGGGGTGCTTTTTGGCGATCGTGCGGTAGTGGCCCACGGCCTCATGGATGGAGGACTGGGACTCAGCCTTGTGGCCCAGGGCGCTCTGCATGGAGCTCAGGTTGTTGAGGCTCGCGGCCAGCTCGGGGAGGAAGGACTCCGGGCGCTTCTTGGCGAGCGCGCGGTAGTGGCTCACCGCCTCCTGCATGGAGGCCAGGGCCTCCTCCCTGCGACCCAGGGCGCTCTGAGCCCTGGCGAGGCCATTCAGGTTCACCGCGAGGATGGGGAGGAACTCCCTCGGGGACTCCTCCGCGAGGGTGCGGCGGATCGACACCGCCTCTTGCATGGCTGCCAGGGCCTCCTCACGCTGGCCAAGCTCGCCCTGCACGACGCCCAGGTCCGTCAGTCCCAGGGCAAGGTCCACGCGGAAGACCTCCGGGTGCGCGGCAGCCAGCTGGCGATAGTGCTCCACGGCCTCCTTCACGAAGCCCAGCGCCTCCTCGCGCCGCCCGAGCATTCCCAGCAATGAGCCCAAGCTGCCACGGAACCTCGCTTGTTCGATTCGTGCGCGCGGAGTCTCGCCCGGAGGGAGGTGGTTCAGCAGCGTGGTCTTGACCCAGACGGAGACCTCGCGCAGGGGTGCCACGAACTCCGGGAGCCCGGACGCTTCGAGCAACTCCGCCACCAGGGGTGTGCCCTCGCGCTCAAGGGCCTTGGCGAGCTCACGGCCCAAGGCAGCGTAAGCGGGGCGCTGTCCAATCGCCTTCGCCGCTTCCAGCGCAGCGGTGGCCCGCACGCTGACAGCACCCGCAAGCAGCGCCGCGATCCACTCCCCAGCCTCAGGGGCCTCTGCGGACAAACGCCCGAGCACCTCGAAGGCGGTGCGAGCCGCTCGCGCGTCCGCGCCTTCAAGGATCCGCTTCAACCAATCCCCCGCCGACGCTCCTTCTCGACGCAGCGCCCTCAACACCAGCGCCTCACCGAGCAGCTCTGGCTCCCAGTGCCCAGCTTCCGCAGCGAGCCCTGGGTACAGGTTTCGCAGAAGGAGCAGCGCTCGCGCATCCTCCGAGGTCGAAGCACCGCCCGTGAGGATCCACGCAGCGATGGAACGCAGGACCAGCTCTTGGAATGGCCGCTCGCCTCCCTCCACCCGAGAGCCCCAGAATGCCCCCTCTTCGCCCAGAAGCGCCTCGCTCAGAGACTCTGGCGTGAAAGGCTTCCCGAGGACTGCGGCCAACGCAGCCATGTGAAGGGGGAGCACCCGATCAAAGCGAGGATCGGAGATTGCCACCGAGGAGGCCGGAGGCGTCCGTCCCAGGAGGGAGGCGAACCGCTGAGCCGCGTGCTCGAAGACCGCCTCGCGCTGCGAGGGAGCGATGGAAGCGACCTCCGTCGGCAAGCGATCCTTCAAGAGCTTCCGCAGCTCGAGGCTGCGCCGCTGAAGCAGCTCCCACCATCCGCCTGCCTCGCGAGCGATGAGGGCCAGTCGGAAGCGTCCCGGGCCTCCTGCTTTGCGACGGTGCGCCACGGACAGGAGCAGCGCACCCAGCCGAGGAAGGCTCTCTGCCCGATCGATGACGACGAGCGTGGGCCGCTCGGAGGCCGCAGCCAGCAGTTCCTCGAAGTGGTCCGGCTCCACCGCCTCGTGCAGAAACCCCGCTCGCCAGCCCTGGCCACGCAGCCGCTGGATGCTTTCAATGAACAGACGCGTCTTGCCGGTGCCAGCCGCTCCATGGAAGAGCCGGACACTGACGGGCTCGTCCTCGCCGCACCAGGACTGGAGGTCCTGCAGCAGCTCCGCGTGGATCGGCTCGAAGAAGTCCACGGACGCATGGCGCGCATCCAACAGCGCCACGGGCCCTCCATCTTTGGGAGGCGCTCGGGTACCAGGGGCGAGAAGCGCCTCCAGGTCTCCCGTGCTGCTCGGAACAAGTTCCTGGGGGCGCTGCATCGGAGGCACTTTGGCGCTCCAAACCAGGTCGGCTCCCTCCACCGTCCCCTTCATCACCAGCCGGTAGGGAATGTCTTGCCGGGACGCGAGCGCGGAAAGCGCGGAGCCCTCAGTACGGATCGCCAGACACCGAGGCGAAAAGACGCGCACGAGCGGAGCCGCGGCATACGCAGGGGCCACGCCGACCTTCTCGAGGAGACGGGTCACGGCCACACGGAGCGTCCCGCCGCCCTGCCCACGGAAGGTGCGAAGCGCGACTTCCAGGCCCAGCGGCCCCATCCGCCGCTCCCAGGAGCTGCCCGGCAGAGCGTCGACGTCTTCCTTCAGCACGGCGTCGTACTCAGCCTGGAGGGCGGTGAGAATGAGCACATCCACCATCTCCCACGGCATGCGCCCGGCTCTGCTCTGACTCAAGGGCCTCTCCTTATAGAAGAGCCTGGGACGCACCCCGTCGCGCGGGCTCGGGCGGCGAGCCTAGCCTTCCCGGCAAGGCCGTCCCAAACCTGTCAGACAAGCAGACCCCTCTCGGTCATGCGCCCCCGAAAGGCCGCCCCATCCCCGGTGCACAACGCCCGGCCAGGGGCTAGGTTAGGAACAGTCATGAGCACCTCGCCCATCCGCCGTCAGGCCGCCCTGGAAGCCCTCGCGCTCGATGAAGAGGCCCTGCTAAAGGCGTGCGAAGTGGAGTACTTCATCGCCTCGGGACCTGGTGGCCAGCACCGCAACACCACGGCCAGCGGCGTGCGCCTCACCCACCCACCCACCGAGCTGTCCGTCACCGCCACCGAGCGCCGCAGCCAGGTACAGAACAAGGGCGTGGCGCTGGAGCGGCTGCGCGAGGGGCTCAAGGCCCTCACCTTCGTGCCCAAGGTGCGCCGCGCCACCAAGCCCTCCAAGGGCTCGCAGAAGCGGCGCCTGGAGACCAAGAAGCGCACCGGCCAGAAGAAGTCCCTGCGTGGCAAGAAGGACCTCTGGTGACTGGCTGCCCGGCGCGGGATGCTGGCGCCCGGAGATTCCCACCATGCCCACCCTGGAAGACGCCATCGCCCTCGCCGTGGAGGCCCACCGGGGCCAGCGAGACAAGGCGGGGCAGACCTACATCCTCCACCCTCTGAGGGTGATGATGCGTCTGGAGACGGAGGCCGAGCGGATGGCGGCCATCCTCCACGACGTGGTGGAGGACACCCCCTACACGCTGGAGCGCCTGCGCGAGCTGGGCTACCCGGAGGAGGTGCTCGGCGCGCTGGACTGCCTGACGAAGCGGGAGGGCGAGACGTACGAGGCCTTCATCGAGCGCGTCCGCCCCCACCCTTTGGCGCGCCGCGTGAAGCTGGCGGACCTGGAGGACAACATGGACGTGCGGCGGCTGCTGACGGTAGGCCCCAAGGAGACCGAGCGGCTGGCCCGCTACCGCGCCGCCTGGGCCCGCCTGAAGGAGGCCTGAGCGCCCGGGGGTGACGTCTCCCCCAACACCGCTCTTGGCTTTCGGCCCGAGCGCGGCTAACTCGCTCTCCCGGTTTGGAGCAAGGGAGAGCGCCATGCAGGTCGTCAGTGTGAAGAAGGCCCTCGCGGGCTCGGTGCCCGCAGGTTCGAAGGTGGAGGTCCGCGGCTGGGTGCGCACGCGCCGCGACTCGAAGGCGGGCATCAGCTTCGTCAACGTGAGCGATGGTTCCGCGTTCGATCCCATCCAGGTGGTCGCGCCGAACACGCTGTCCAACTACGAGAAGGAGATCCTCCACCTCACGGCGGGTTGCTCCGTGGTGGCCCGCGGCACGCTCGTGCAGTCGCAGGGCAAGGGCCAGGCCTTCGAAATCCAAGCCGACGAGGTGCAGGTGCTGGGCATGGTGGACGACCCGGACACCTACCCCATCCAGCCCAAGCAGCACACGCTGGAGTTCCTCCGCGAGGTGGCGCACCTGCGCGTGCGCACCAACACCTTCGGTGCGATTACGCGCGTGCGCCACACGGCGGCGCAAGCCATCCACCGCTTCTTCCACGAGGAGGGCTTCTTCTGGGTCAACACGCCCATCATCACCGCCAGTGACGCCGAGGGCGCCGGGCAGATGTTCCGCGTCTCCACGCTGGATGCGGTGAACCCGCCCCGCACTCCCGAGGGGAAGATCGACTGGCACAAGGACTTCTTCGGCAAGGAGGCCTACCTGACGGTGTCCGGCCAGCTGAACGTGGAGGCCTACTGCCTGGCGATGTCGAAGGTGTACACGTTCGGGCCGACCTTCCGGGCGGAGAACTCGAACACGACGCGGCACCTGGCCGAGTTCTGGATGATCGAGCCGGAGATCGCCTTCGCGAACCTGAACGACGACGCGGACCTGGCCGAGCGCTTCCTGAAGTACGTGTTCAAGGCGGTGCTGGCCGAGTGCGGCCCGGACCTGAAGTTCTTCGAGGAGCGCGTGCAGAAGGGCGTGACGGAGCGCCTGGAGAAGTTCATCAACTCCAGCTTCGAGCGCATCCACTACACCGACGCCATCGAGGTCCTGAAGAAGGCCAAGAAGAAGTTCGAGTACACGCCCGAGTGGGGCAAGGACCTCCAGACCGAGCACGAGCGCTACCTCACCGAGGAGCACGTGGGCCGACCCGTGGTGGTGATGAACTACCCGGAGGAGATCAAGGCCTTCTACATGCGCATCAACGAGGACGGGAAGACGGTGGCGGCGATGGACGTGCTGGCGCCGGGCATCGGAGAGATCATCGGCGGCAGCCAGCGCGAGGAGCGCCTGGACGTGCTGGACAAGCGCATGGAGAAGTTCGGCCTGAAGCCTGAGCACTACCAGTGGTACCGGGATCTGCGGCGCTATGGCTCGGTGCCGCACGCAGGCTTCGGGCTCGGCTTCGAGCGCCTCATTGTCTACATCTGCGGCCTGCAGAACATCCGCGACGCCATCCCCTACCCGCGCGTCCCGGGCTGGGCTCAGTTCTAAGCTGGGTGTGATATCCAGCGCGACGGGCAGTGCTGAAGTTGAAGCTGGCACGTGGGGGGAGCAGTGGCTCGTGAACATCGGCTGGTCTTCGAGCTCCAGGCAGGACCCCTCGCGGCGGGGGACCTCACCGTCACCCGCCTGAGCGGTAACGAGGCACTGTCCGAGCTGTTCGACTTCCAGGTCGAGTTCTTCCCCACGGCGCTGGAGCCCCTGGACACCCACGAGCTGCTCGGAACACAGGCGGCCCTCTCGGTGAGAACCCCAGAGGGCTCCGAGCGCTTCATCCACGGCTGGGTGGAGGAGGTGGTGGACGTGGGCCTGCGCCATGGCCGGCCCGAGTACCGCGTCCGCATGGCCCCCACCCTGCGGCAGCTGCGGCATGTCAGGCGCAGCCGCATCTTCCAGAACCTCTCCGTGCCGGACATCGTGGCCCAGGTGCTCAAGGCCGGGCACGTGGAGCACCGGCTGGCACTGTCCGGGAGCTACCCCCAGCGCGAGTACTGCGTGCAGTACCGGGAGACAGACCTGGACTTCGTGCTCCGGCTGCTGGAGTCCGAGGGCCTCTTCTTCTTCTTCGAGCACGGCCCGGACTCGCACGTGATGGTGCTGGGAGACTCGGCCAGCGCGCACGAGCCCCTGGCGGGAGAGTCCACCCTGCTCTTCCGCTCGGAGACGGGCCAGGCGCCCACGGTGGGCGAGCACATCACTCGGGTGGCGCTCGCGCACCGGTTGCTCCCCCACAAGGTGGCGCTCCGGGACTTCGACTTCGAGCGCCCCACGCTGGACCTCACCACCCAGGTCAACGAGACGCAGGAAGTCCAGGGCCTGGAGATCTACGACTACCCGGGCGACTACGTGCAGCCGGGCGAGGGCAAGCGGCTGAGCAAGGTGCGACTGGAGGAGCAGCGCTTCGGCGTGAAGACGCTGGCGTGCGCGGGGACGTGCCACCGGATGCTGCCGGGAGCCACCTTCGCACTGGCGGAGCACCCGGACGACGAGCTGAACGGGGAGCTGTTGCTGGTCCGCGTGCGCCACGAGGGACAGCGCCAGGAGATGGTGGGGGACGCGCATCCGGTAGAGGGCTCCTATCGCAACGAGTTCCTCACACTGCCCTCGGGCATTCCCTACCGTCCCCGGCGCACCACGCGGCCACCCGTCATCGCGGGCATCCAGACGGCCACGGTGGTAGGGCCCTCGGGCGAGGAGACTCAGCCCGACACGCACGGACGCATCAAGGTGCAGTTCCACTGGGACCGGCAGGGACAGCGCAACGAACAGAGCTCCTGCTGGGTGCGCGTGGGGCAAGCCTGGGCGGGCGAGGGCTGGGGGGCCAACTTCATCCCCCGAGTGGGACAGGAGGTGGTGGTCCGGTTCCTGGAGGGCAACCCGGACCGGCCGCTGGTGGTGGGCGCCGTCTACAACGGGAACAACCCGCCGCCGGTGGCGCTGCCCGGCGAGAAGACGAAGAGCACCCAGCGGACGGACTCCAGCGTGGGCGGCGGCGGCTTCAACGAGGTGCGCATCGAGGACGCGGCGGGAGAGGAAGAGGTCTACCTCCACGCGCAGAAGGACGAGAACCTCGAGACGCTCAACGACAAGACGCAGACCGTCCGCGGCAACGAGCAGCTCCTGGTGGAGAAGGATCGCTCTCGCGAGGTGCACGGCCAGCAGTCGCTCGCGGTGAGGCTCGAGGATGACTCCGCCATCGACGGCAACCAGACGCTGACGGTGACAGGGAACCGCGACACCCGGATCAAGGAGAGCCACGACGAGGGAGTGGACGGCTCCCAGAGCATCACCGTGGGCATGGCCCACACCCTGAACGTCACGCAGGCCGTGGCGTTCAACGTGGGGGCCGCGGCGGCGCTCAACATCGGGGCAGCTTACTCGATCAACGTGGCGCTGGCGTCGAACACCGCCGTGGGAGGAGCGCGCCTGGAGCAGATCGCCGGACTGAAGAAGGTGGACGTGGGCGTCGACTGGTCGGAGACGGTCGGAGGCAACCGCGGCAGCGATGTGCTCGGCGAGGTGGAGGAGGAAGTCAAAGGCAAGCTGCTCCAGGACACGGGCCAGGATCGCAAAGACGAGTCCGGCCGCCACACCTTCACCGAGGTGAAGCAGGAGACAGGCTTCAGCTCGAAGGAGCTGAAGTTCAAGGCGGACGAGGCCGCCGTGGTGGTGGGCGACGAGCTGGCACTGCTCATCGACAAGTCCGGCACGGTGAAGATCTGGGCCAAGGAGCTGACGGTCGACGGCTCGCAGCTCAAGCTCAAGGGCAGCAAGATCAAGAAGGAGTCCGGCGGCAGCGGCCAGAGCAAGTCCTTCCAGGAGGTGCTGGATCCCTCGGTGGCGAAGGAGGGCAAGACGTACCAGGGAGACAAGGGACCCCTGTCGCCTCAGGACGCCAAGGCCTTCAAGGATGGCAAGTACACGGAGAAGGTGCTCACGAAAGACGTGCAGGTAGAGCGGCTCCACGGCGGCGGCGCCTTCCCCCAGGGCCGCTGGGTCACCGGAGGCTCCCGGCCCTTGGGACTCGAGGGGAAGATCCGCATGGCGCTGCGCCCCGAGTGGGGCAACGCCGCCTCCCAGTCGAGTTCCTTCACCCTCAAGGCAGGAACCAAGGTGTACGAGGGCATCGTCGCGGGCCAGGGTACGGGCTACGCGGGTGGGGCGACGCAAATCCTCATCAATGTGCCGAAGACTGTGCTGGAGAAGGGGGGCGCCGCGACGGGTGCCTTCCTCAAGACGGTGTTCTTGTAGGAAAGGCGGACCCACGTGGGCTTGTTTTCCAAGCGCTCCATCCTCTCCAAGCTGCACTCTGGCAAGGAGTTCAACGCCCTCGACGAGGTGCAAGAGTTCCAGCTGCGGCTGGCGGCGGAGCTGGAGAAAGGCACCGTCGAGCGCATTCCCGTGGGCAAGCTGTTCTCCTACACCACGCCCGAGGAGTGGTACCGGGAGAAGGAGACGGACATCGTCTATCGCTACATTCCTCCGGAGTTTCCGCTCAAAGGGATGTGGGCTCGCGTGGAGGACCCCGGCGAGCGCTCCTTCTTCGAGCAGCTCTATCCCGGAGATGCCCCCACGCCCGAGGAGTACTCGGTGCTGGTGAAGAAGCTGGAGGAGCTCTGGCTGCGCGGCGAGGTAGAGCGGGCGCGGGACACGGATACGCCCATCGAGGGCGTCAGGGTCTACCACCATCCCAAGACGGACGAGACGTTCGAGCTGATTCCGCCCGGCGCGTTCACGAAGGACGGCACCTGGCGGAAGATCTTCCGCTCCGAGAAGGAAGGCAGCTGGCCTGGAGAGCTGAAGAAAGACATTCCCCCGGTGCGGCGCGGGGCCTGAGCAGAGGAGACACACCATGGCGATTGCCACTGCGCCGCTGGCGGCGAACCAGGCGGAGTTCGAGTTCGAATGTGGTCCCCACCCGGCCGGGGAGCTGGCCGTGCTGGGCTTCACGGTGGAGGAGACGCTGTCGGCACCCTACCAAGCGGAGATCGACCTGGTGCCGGGGCCGGACATCGTGGTGAACGGGGCGGACCTGCTCGGACAGGACGCGCTGCTGACGATCCAGCTGGGAGACGGCTCGGCGCGCTTCATCCACGGACTCATCGGCCACGTGCGGTGCTGGGACGAGGGCAGCGGCCCGGAGCGCAAGCGGTGCCGGGTGCGCGTGGTGCCACGGCTGTGGACGCAGCGCCACGTGCGCCGCAGTCGCATCTTCCAGGAGATGACCACGCCGGACATCGTGAAGAAGCTCTTGGGCGAGGCGGGCGTGGAGCACCGGCTGGCACTGTCCGGGAGCTACCCCAAGCGCGAGTACTGCGTGCAGTACCGCGAGTCCAACCTGGACTTCATCTCCCGGCTGCTCGAGGAGGAGGGCATCTTCTACTTCTTCGAGCACGAGCAAGGTGCCCACACGCTGGTGCTGGGAGACGCGCCCTCCGTGCACGAGCCGCTCATCGGCGAGTCACGCCTGGTGTTCCGCGAGAAGGGGCTCATGGTGGCGGGCGCCGAGGCGGTGAACGAGTTCGCCTCCCGGCTGGAGGTGCAGCCCGGCGCGGTGGTGCTGCGGGACTACAACTTCCTGCGGCCCAGCAGCGACCTGAGCGCGGACGCCTCGGCGGATGGTGCCGACGCGGCCTTGGAGGTGTACGACTACCCGGGCCGCTATGAGGACGTGGGAGCCGGGCGCAGCTACTCGAAGATCCGTCTGGAGGAACTACGAGCCAAGGCGGAGACGGCGGCAGGCTCGAGCGCCAGCCGACGGCTGACCCCGGGCTACACGTTCGAGCTGGCCGAGCACCCGACCGGGGCATACGACGGCGAATACCTGGTGCTCTCGGTGGCGCATCGGGGTTCGCAGCCGGAGGTGCTGCCAGGCACGCAAGTGCGCCACGCGGGAGACGGGCACGAGCCGTACCGCAATCACTTCACCTGCCTGCGCAAGACAGTGCCCTTTCGGCCGGAGCGGAAGACACAGAGGCCCTGGCTGCCGGGCCCGCAGACGGCGGTGGTGGTGGGTCCAGCGGGAGAAGAGATCCACACGGACGAGCACGGCCGCATCAAGGTGCAGTTCCACTGGGACCGGGAGGGCAAGGGAGACGACAAAAGCTCGTGCTGGATCCGAGTGAGCCAGGCGTGGGCGGGGCCGGGCTGGGGTGCGCTGTACCTGCCGCGCATCGGCCAGGAGGTGGTGGTGGAGTTCCTGGAGGGAGATCCGGATCGGCCGCTGGTGACCGGGAGCGTGTACAACGGCCACCATCCGCCGCCACTGGATCTGCCGGGAGAGAAGACGAAGAGCACGCTGCGCTCGAACTCGAGCCCGGGAGGAGGAGGCTTCAACGAGCTGCGCTTCGAGGACGCGGCGGGCTCGGAGGAGGTGTTCTTCCACGCGCAAAAGGACTTCAACATCGTCGTGGAGAACGACAAGTCCCAGCAGGTGGGGGGCAACGAGAAGCTGCTGGTGGAGAAGGACCGGAGCCGCGAAGTGCACGGCAACCAATCCTTGAAGGTGACGAAGGACGACTCCTCAGTGATTGGGGGCAACCAGACCCTGGACGTGACGAAGAACCGCTCTACGACGGTGGGGGGCAACCACACGGAATCGGTGGGGGGCAACCAGTCCGTCACGGTGGGCGGGGCGCAGAGCGTGTCGGTGGCGCTGGCCTCGGCGGAGAACATCGGCCTGGCCAAGGCGGTGAACATCGGCGGGGCCTACGCGGTGACGGTGGGCGGGGCGATGAACGAGCTGGTGGGCGGGCTGAAGTCCGAGCAGGTGGGCGGGGCGAAGGTGGAGCTGGTGGGCGCCAAGAAGTCCGAAACGGTGAAGGGCAACCGCACATTGAGCGTGGGCGGGGACGCATCGGAGACGGTGAAGAAGAAGCGCAACCTGAAGGTGGATCAGGACCACCTGCTCAACGTGGGGGGCAAGTACCAGGTGCTGGCCAAGGAGAGCTACGCCATCCAGGGCAAGGAGCTGGTGCTGGCGGCAGAGGACTCGTTCACGCTCCAGGTGGGCAGCGCGACCATCCAGGTGAAGAAGGACGGCAAGGTGGTCATCAAGGGCGGGAAGATCGAAGTCACCGCCTCTGGGGACATGGTGCTGAAGGCCTCGAAGATCTCCGAGAACTGAAAGCTGTGGCGGTGACACGCAGTCCCTATGCCGAACCTCGAGAACCTCACCCGCTTCAAGGCTGTGGACCTGCCCTCGATGAACAAGGAGGGCGAGGAGCTGCTGCTCATCTGCGTTGCTGGCCGGTTCGAGTTACCTCCCGCAGGCCGGCCCTCTCAAAATCCGCCCAAGCCGAGCGAGGAGCAACGCCCGCCCGTGATGGAGGACGTCTACTGGGGCGAGCCTGGTGCCTCGAGCCTGCGCTACGAGGGACAGACGGCCTATATCCGGCCAGGAACGGACATCTACGTCTCGGGTCATGCATGGGCGCCTGGAGGCAAGCCGGTGCCGGAATTGCTGGCGGCCGTGAAGGTAGGGGCATGCCAGAAGGGGGTCCGCGTCTTCGGGACACGGGTGTGGTACCGGGGCGCATTGGGGCTGAAGGCCTCGGCGCCCAGGCCGTTCGAGTCCATGCCGCTGCGCTACGAGCGCAGCTTCGGCGGAGTAGCCGCAGCCACGGGCAAGGAGCCTCTCGCATACGAGCCAAGAAACCCTGTGGGAATGGGCCTGTATGGCTCTGTAAAGGAGGCGGTCGAGCAGCCCCTACCGAACCTGGAGGATCCCCTCCAGCAGATCTCGAGTCCCACGGATCGCGTAGCGCCTGCAGGCTTTGGCCCTATCGCCCGGAGCTGGCAACCCCGCCTCCAGCTGGCAGGAACGTATGACGAGGCCTGGGTGGAGCAACGAGCCCCGCTGTGGCCTCGTGACTTTGATCCCCACTTCTTTCATGCAGCTTCACCAGGACTCATCGCATCTCCTGGGTTGAAGGGAGGAGAGCCGGTGGTGCTCTCGGGCTTCTCGCCGGATGGGCAGCTTGCTTTTCCCCTCCCACGCTATCGATTGTTGGCCAAGACCGTGTTCCGCCATCGGGTGGACCGCAGGGAGTTGGCCTTGGACGCCGTGCTGCTCGAGCCTGAGGCTCGAACCCTGACGCTGATCTGGCGCGCGGCAGTTCCCGCCCACCGAGAGCTGGCCCAGCACGAGTACAGCCTCGTCCGGGAGCTAGAACCCTGGGAAGGTTCACTTTGAGCTCAAGTCTGTAGACCGCCAGCACATAGAGGACCTGCCGGGCCGTCTACACTGCCTTTATTCCTTTTATGTCTTCGACGATGGCCTGAAAGCGCCGGAACTCCTCCCGTCCCTGCATGCCTACCCGGAAAGAAAGCCCAGAAGCAGAGGGATGCCGATACAATTCAATACCAGCATCGTCCCGCTCGAAAAGCATGCATCTCCGAGGATAGGAGAGTCGAGCAAAACCAAGCTTCACAAAGACATGAGCCAGCCCCTCCACCTCTTGCTCACTGTCGGGTGGGGCCATGTCGAGCAGATATTCTGCGTCATATTCAAAGGTCGGAAGCCCCACATACCTCATTGCCCACACGAAAAGCATTTCCTGGAGACTGACATAGGCTTGGGAGAGCCGGGTCTTCCAAGCCTCCTTGCCCAAGGGGATCCTCACCACTTGGCAATCCTCGTCTTCAGATGGGGCCTCCAAATCCAGCCAGTAGTGCTGGGCATCCGTCGAAGAATCCCCAAAGACGTATAGAAACCGCTTTGGCGGCAGGTATGACGCAGGGGTCAACTGATAGAAGTCCATCACTTCGAGCGGATCATAACCATGCACATGTTCAAGAAGGGGCCCTGCCCTCTTGCCCATGAAGGTGGCAAAGGTCCGATAGAAGCCGGGAAGAGGCCGTCCCAAGACCTCCTCCAACTCCTCCAATGCCCACCCATGAACTCCTTCAATCAGATTTTGATAGTCAGGCACATAGCGCTGGAGGAGCATCAACAATTTATTCATGACTCAAGAGCATTCCTGTCGGTTGTAGCAAAGCATTTCCGGAATAAGTTTCTGGCATTCTTTACAGGAAGGGACTGAGTCTCCGTGGCTGAACTGCTCCTCTCTCTTCCTCGTGCCCTTCGTATCCGTTCGTTTGTACCTCACAGAAGGAGATGGACGTGCCTCCGGCGCATAGAGGCGCTCTGACATGGTCTTCACATTGTGCCCGCCCGCCCGTCCTGAGGAGAGTAGTTGGGGAGCGGCACATTCCCATTTGGCACGCCCCACCATCTGGATGTGCGCCTGCTGGTTGCTGCTCATTCTAAAACCCGCAACCGGTTCGAAGCCCGCAGCGGACGCCGCTGTCTTGAACGCCGCATTGGAAGCTCCAGAACGAGCAGCAAGCATCTTCGGCTCCTTGCCGACGCACTTACAGATGCAGGCCCCTACCATGTAGCCATCGACGAATGTGCCTTCCTGATCATTGAGGTCCAGCACCGGGTTTTTCTGGTCAATCTCCTCGTTGATCCTATTCATCTCTTGGCTGATCTTATCTATCTCAGCTTTATACCTACGCCTCATCTCCTTTATCTTGTCGTACTCAGGCTTGAGTTCACCGTCAATCTTATGAATCTGAGGACCAATCTCTTGGAGCTTCGCGATCAACTTCTGCGCGATGGCTTGCTCACGAAGCAGCATCAACTGCTGCTTTTGCATTTCTTTTGGCTTTAGAGACAACGACGCCGCGTTGGCT
The DNA here is from genome assembly GCF_000737315.1 of Hyalangium minutum. GTDB lineage: Bacteria > Myxococcota > Myxococcia > Myxococcales > Myxococcaceae > Hyalangium > Hyalangium minutum. The sequence goes on along the minus strand of NZ_JMCB01000025.1, from coordinate 44,780 downwards.
TCTCTCTCTGACTTGACTGTCAGCGCCTTGCGCTTTGCTCGCAACTTGCGGTGTTGTTCGATCAAAGGTTTCTGTTCTTTGAGGCGCTTGTCGAGCTCCAGGAAGATGGCTCCGACAGCCCCTTTGGCCAGAGGCGTCTCGAGTACTCGATGCTTCCGTCCAGCCTGCCCGCATGCTGGGCACTTCGCATCGTCGCCATACGCCAGCCCGGTTCCTCCCCGGGAGATGAAACAGATGTTGAAGGTATTGCCGTTGTGCAGGGTGGGATCCAAGAACCGCGCTACTCCCTTGCCTTCGACCTTGACGTCCGTGCTGACGGCGCTCCAAGCCATCTTCCCCTTGAACTTGGAGGACACGAGGCCTCCAGCCGTCCCAGGTTCGTCCCCGGAGCTGACACTGAGCTCAGAATCCGCCAGCGCAATCGGGTGCCCCTCGATGGTCGTCGTTTGGCTGCCCTTGTCGAGCATCGAATCCTGAGCTGAGTTCACGAAGGGAGTAGGAACAGGTCCTCCGGGTGTCGGCACTTTGCAAACATCGGGTGGTGCCGAGACGTGAGTGTTGCCATCCCCCTTGTGGAGAATGGAACGGCCGTTGGCGAAAACGTCTGCCATGGATCCTCCTCTTCATCCCGCTGAGAACGTCTCTACGACACAGGCGCCCACCCGTCCTCCATCTGAGCACCCATAGACCACAGTCCGCGACTGCTCAGCCTGTCGAGTTGCCCAAGAGAGTGCTGCGCCTAACATGACAGGACCCGCCCCTGCTCCCGCATCGCCAAGGAACTCTCCTGCAGACCTCCATCGCAGCGGCTCAGGCATCCATGCCGCGTTTCGAAGGTAAGCTCTCGAAAACTCCGTGGACCAGAATGACTCTCCGGGTTGACAGGCCAGGACTGCGTCCATGCGTCGTGCTCCTGCTACCGGGTCTCGGCTCAAGTTCCGGAATAACCTAGTCAGTCCGTCCGCTTGGCTTGGCCCCTGACAGCTGAAGGGCAGGGGTTCCATCGCCAGTTCGGCGCCTAAAACCACTCCCAACGCTTGACGACTCACCGCTTTTGGACCGCCCGGACGGGCGACAACGACAAATCCGGCTGCCTCACCTGGGATCCGGCCATCCGGATTTTCAGGCCCGAGATGCACTCTCGCCTCCGCTAGTGCGTTCAGCGAAACTCTATCGCATAGCGAATCCACTGCCCCCACCAGCGCCACATGGCCGGCCCTACCTGACCGCAGGTCTTCCCGTGCAGCAACCAACGCCTCGAAGAATGCAGCACGACCTCCTTCTTGTACTTCCATGAACCTGACTTGCTCCCCTGCCACCTCCTGCAACGCGGCCAGCAGGGGTTCTCGCTCTACCGCTGCGCCTATCCCAGGCTCCGGTATTCCCAGATACAGAGGAATTGGCTTCGCCTGTGCTCCCGCGAACAGATGCCTCACCTCCGCGAGTGCCTCTCGCCCAAGGAGGATCATTCGCTCGGTACGTGTCAGAGACGTCTCCAAGAGCTCAAGTCGCGAGGCCCGTACGGGTTCGTCGAAGCCGTCTTCCACCTCTGTTTCCACGAAGCGTAAGATCCCTGCCCGCATGGATGCGAGCGACATCTGCGCCGATATTCCCACGGGGGTACAAAGGCCTAGCCCTAGGACAACCTCCCCTGTCATGGTGAGTGCTCCCGTTGATCCCGAAGCCTTCGCAGAAGGTTGAGGGGAGTGCGTACAAAGCTCGCATGTGTCATCAACTCACCTGACATGAAAGCACTTCCCTCTCTTTCACAGCACCCAGGACTCGCGAAGTTCCTCCTCGCATTTCATGAGGAGCATCTCTCCGAGATTGAGTTTCTGCTTGGCCAACGAAAGCGATGTGCGCATGCCCCCGACTCCCCCTGGACCAAGCTCGGCGATCTAGATGACCGGATTGAAGCACATGTCGATGCAATGCGTGTGGGAGGCACTCTTGCTCTTGAGCTAGCGCGGGAAGCCATGGCGGGTGGCGACGAGTCCCAGGTCACTGCGGGAGCTTACGCCATCATTTCCTTCCAGCAGAAGGACGGAACCGATGGACTGAGCGAGGCGCTAGACACGGTGGAAGAGACTGCCGCGGACTTGCTCCATGTTTGGGAGGAGGTACTCGTGCTCTCCGAGCATCCTCGAATTGCTGAGCGCGTGGCCGGTCTGCTCGCCTCCCCGCGCTCCGAGGTGCGCGCCACCGCAGCCCGCATCCTGGGGCGCCGCAATGAAGGCACTGCCGAGCGGCTTCTCCCCCTGCTTGAGGATGCCTCGCTGGAGGTGCGCAGTGCCGCGGTCATGGCGCTGGCCCGGCTCGGCTACCGGCCCGCAGTCACAACCATTGAGAACCTGCTCCAGTTCGTTCCTGTCTCGGAGTGGGAATCTCTGGCTTTCGCAGCCCTCTGCCTGGGCTCTCCCCGTGCGCTGAAGCACTGCCGCCAGGCCTGCCAAGCCGGTGGCGACCTGCCCGGCGGGTTCCCCCGCTTACTCGCCATGGCGGGGGAAGAGGGGGACCTCCCCCTCCTTCAGAAGCTCTGCGCCCACCCGAAGCTGGCCCCCCGAGCCATCGCGGCGCTCGGCATCCTGGGGGTCCCCTCCTCCGTCCCCTTCCTCATCGAGCACCTCGCCTCGGATGCGCTCGAAGTCCGGCTGGCGGCTGGCACCGCGCTCAACCTCATGACAGGCGCCAACCTCTACGTGACCGCCCGAGCCCTGGAGGAAGGCGCGGATGGACCGGAGCCTGGCCGCGTGATCCGTCTCCCCTCTACGGACGCCATCACCTGGACGCAATGGTGGGACGGTCACGCTCCCCGCTTCTCTGGCGCCAAGCGCTTCCGGCGCGGCAAGCCGCTGACCCTCGGCATCTGTGTCGAGGAGCTTGCCGACCCTCACAGCCCCTTCGACGTCCGCGAGCGCGCCGCTCAGGAACTCCGCATCCACTCCCAGCAGGCCATTGGCTTCGAGCCTGACTGGCCCATCCGCCGTCAACGCGCCGCCATCGATCAGTGGCAGCAGTGGTGGGAAGACCACCGCGGCTCGCGCCCCTTCCGCAGGTAGCTCCAGAAACACAACGGCCCGGTGATCCTCGAGGGAACACCGGGCCAGCTGTGACTCAGATGATGCTTCGCGCTACGCCTTGGCCAGCTGGCGCAGCACGAACTGCAGGATGCCGCCGTGGCGGTAGTAGTCGAGCTCGTTCGGCGTGTCGATGCGGCACAGCGCCTTGAACTCCTTGGTGCCGTTCTCGCCCTGCGCCTTCACCGTCAGCGTCTTCTGCGGCGCCAGCCCCTCCGCGATGCCCGTGATGGTGAACGTCTCGTGGCCCGTCAGCCCCAGCGACTGCGCGTCCTGGCCCGCCTCGAACTGCAGCGGCAGCACGCCCATGCCCACCAGGTTCGAACGGTGGATGCGCTCGAAGCTCTTCGCAATCACCGCCTTCACGCCCAACAGCTGCGTGCCCTTCGCCGCCCAGTCACGGCTGGAGCCCGTGCCGTACTCGGCCCCTGCCAGCACCACCAGCGGCGTGCCCTCCTGCTGGTACTTCATGGACGCGTCGTAGATGCTCATCCGCTCGCGCGAGGGAATGTGCACCGTGACGCCGCCCTCCACCCCCGGCACCAGCAGGTTCTTCAGCCGGATGTTCGCGAACGTGCCGCGCACCATCACCTCGTGGTTGCCGCGCCGCGCGCCGTACGAGTTGAAGTCCTTGGGCTCCACGCCCTCGGCCATCAGGTACTTCGCCGCCGGGCTGCTCTTCGCGATGTTGCCCGCGGGCGAGATGTGGTCCGTCGTCACCGAGTCCCCGAGCACCGCCAGCACCCGCGCCCCGTTGATGTCCTTGAGCGCCGCTGGCTCCTTCGGCAGGTTCTCGAAGAACGGCGGCTTGCGCACGTAGGTGGACTTCGCATCCCACTGGAAGGTGTTGCCCTTGGTCACCTGCAGCTGCTGCCAGAGCGCGTCGCCCTCCATCGCGTGTGAGTACTGGCTACGGAACTGATCCGGCTTCACCGCCGTGCGGATGAGTTCCTGGATTTCCTCGTTCGTCGGCCAGATGTCCTTCAGGTACACCGGCTTGCCGTTGCGGTCATGGCCCACCGGATCCGTGTCCAGGTTGCGGTTCACATCCCCCGCCAGCGCGTACGCCACCACCAGCGGAGGCGAGGCCAGGTAGTTCATGCGCACGTGCGGGTTGATGCGGCCCTCGAAGTTGCGGTTGCCCGACAGCACCGCCGCCACCACGAGGTCTCCCTCGGTCACCGCGTTGGCCACCGGATCCGGCAGCGGACCCGAGTTGCCAATGCACGTGGTGCACCCGTAGCCCACCACGTGGAAGCCCACGCCCTCCAGGTACGGCAGCAGGCCCGCTTCCTTGAGGTACTCGGTCACCACGCGGCTGCCCGGAGCCAGGCTCGTCTTCACCCAGGGCTTCGTCGCCAGCCCGCGCTCCACCGCCTTCTTCGCCAGAATGCCCGCGCCGATGAGCACCGCCGGGTTCGACGTGTTGGTGCACGAGGTAATGGCCGCGATGACCACCGCGCCGTGGCCCACCTTGTAGCTCTGGCTGCCCTGGGACACCGTCACCGTCTGCTGCAGGCGCTCGGGAGGCACCGGAGCCGCGGGGGCCTTCGCCTTGCCTCCGCCCTCGTCGTCCTCGCCCTTGCTCTTGCCCGCCGCCAGCATCTCCACCAGCGACTTGTCGTACGCGCCCTTCATCTCCTTCAGGGGCACGCGGTCTTGCGGGCGCTTCGGGCCCGCCAGGCTCGGCACCACCGTGGCCAGGTCCAGTTCCAGCGTGTCGCTGAACACCGGCTCCGGCGCGCCGTCCACGAGGAACAGGCCCTGCTCCTTGCAGTACGCCTCGGTGAGCGCCACCACGTCGTCGGGACGGCCGGTGAAGCGCAGGTAGGCCAGGCTCTCCTCATCCACCGGGAAGAAGCCGATGGTGGCGCCGTACTCGGGCGCCATGTTGGCGATGGTGGCGCGGTCCGGCAGCGACAGGCTCTTGAGCCCGCTGCCGTAGAACTCCACGAACTTGCCCACCACGCCCTTCTTGCGAAGCATCTGCGTCACGGTGAGCACCAGGTCCGTCGCCGTGGCGCCCGCAGGCAGCTTGCCCGTCAGCTTGAAGCCCACCACCTGCGGAATCAGCATCGTGATGGGCTGGCCCAGCAGCGCCGCCTCGGCCTCGATGCCGCCTACGCCCCAGCCCACCACGCCGATGCCGTTGATCATCGTCGTGTGGCTGTCGGTCCCCACCAGCGTGTCCGGGCAGACCACATTGCCGTTGCGGAACGTCACCTGCGCCAGGTACTCCAGGTTCACCTGGTGGCAGATGCCGATGTCCGGCGGAACCACGCGGAAGCCCTTGAACGCCGTCTGGCCCCAGCGCAGGAAGGCGTAGCGCTCGCGGTTGCGGTCGAACTCGAGCTCGGCGTTCTCCTTGTAGGCCGCCGTGGTGGCGAACGTGTCCACCTGCACCGAGTGGTCAATGACGAGGTCCGCCGGGTTGCGCGGGTTGATCTTCGCCGGGTCGCCGCCCATGGAGGCCAGCGCCTCGCGCATGGCAGCCAAGTCCACCACCGCGGGCACGCCGGTGAAGTCCTGCAGCAGCACGCGCGCCGGGTGGAAGGAGATCTCCGTGTCCGGGGTGGCCTTCGGGTCCCAGGCCAGCATCTTCTCCACGTGCTCGCGCTTCACCACGCGGCCGTCCTCATGGCGCAGCAGGTTCTCCAGCAGCACCTTGAGCGAGAGCGGCAGGCGGTTCACCGCCGCGTTGGCCTTGGCCAGCTTGGCCAGGCTGTAGAAGTCGTAGGTCGCAGAGCCCACCTTCAGCTGGCTCTTCGTGCCGAAACTGTCCGTCATGTGCGTTCGCCGTCCTTCCCGTCCGAAGTCGGCGGTCTTGTAAGCCTGCACAGGGCGGCTTGCAAAGAGTTCCTACGCACTCGGTCAAAGGCCGGACAAGGCCCTTTTCGGGCCCCAAGCCTCTGATATCGTGGGACTTTCCAGCCCTCCGCGAGGTTAGAGGATCTTCCGGAAGAAGTAGAGCACGCGCTCGACGACCTTCTGCCAGAACGGCCGGCGGCGGAACTCCTCCAGGCTCACCTCGCGGCAGGTGCCACAGTCGTTGCGGAACGACTCCTCCACCGTGCGCCCCAGCTGAGGATCGGCGAAGACGGCGTTCACCTCGTGGTTGAAGGCCAGGCTCATGCGCTCCAGGTTGAACGAGCCCAGCGTGCCCCACACGCCGTCCACCACCGCCGTCTTCGCGTGCAGCACCCCGCGCTGCCACTCGAAGATGCGGACGCCCGCGCTGAGCAGCTTCTCGTAGAAGGCTCGCGTGCAGTGCTCCAGGAAGGGGTGATCGCTGCGGCCGTTGAGCAGCAGGCTCACCTCCACGCCGCGCTGGGCCGCCTCGCGCAGCACCGCCACCATGCGCCGATCCGGCACGAAGTACGCCGCGGCGATCAGCACGCTCCGCCGCGCCCGGGAGATGGCGTGCAGGTACGCCCGGTGGATGCTGCGCCGGCTGGAGAGCACCGTCAGGCACACGTTGCCCTTGGGAGGCCCCGGCCGCCGCAGGTGCCGCAGCCCCTGCATCCGGTAGCGGACGCGCTCCAAGCCTTCCTGGAAGGCCATGCGCCAGGTGGCCAGGAAGCGGCGCTCGATTTCATGCACCGCTGGCCCCTCGATGCGCAGCACGTCGTCGCGCCAGCCCCCGCCCTGCCCCTCCGGTGGTGCCCAGTGCGCGGAGATGTTCACCCCGCCCACGAAGGCCACCTTCCCATCCACCACGAGGATCTTCCGGTGGTCCCGCCGCATCAGGTAGCGCAGCCCCCGGCTCAGGCTCAGGGGCTTGAAGGGGCGGATGTCCACCCCGCGCTGGCGCAGCGATTCGAAGACGCCGCGGCGGCTCGTCCATGAGCCCATCGCGTCATAGAGCACCTTCACGTGGACGCCCCGCTCGGCCGCTTCGGCCAGCGCCTGGCCGAACAGCTCGCCCACCGCGTCGGTGATGAACATGTACGTCTCGAGGCGGACGTAGCGCCGGGCGCTCCGAATGGCCTCGATCATGGCCGGGTACGCCTCCACGCCATCCCTCAACAGCTGGCAGGAGTTCCCCTGGAGCACCGAGTGGCTGCGCGGCAGATAGAAGCGCGCCAGCAGCCGGTTGGGAACCGACGGGCTCCAGACGACCTCATGCTGGGGGAGCGGGCATGGACTCCGCCCCTGCCCCGCCCGCACGTTGGACTCCACTCGCGCCGGACGATCGTCGATCCGCGCCAACCCCACCCGCTCGCTTCCCACCCCCTGCTCGTACATGGCAAGGGTAGGGTGAGGATGCTCCAGCGGCGCGGCAACCCACTGGCAGGCGCGCTCGCCTTACCTGCGGCACTGCAATGTCCACGACCAGACGGAAGGCTAGAAGCCGTACTCCGCGCGCTTGTTCTCGGCGTGCGTGGCGCAGGGCTGATCATACTCCGGGAAGTACTCGCGGATGTGATCCAGCGTGTCCCGGGCGTTCTTGAAGTTGCGCTGGTTGTAGTAGCCCTCCGTCTCCAGCAGCAGCTTGGCGCACGTCTTGTCCATCTCCTGCTGCGCGTCCTTCATTCGGTCCTTGGCCTCGAAGTAGAGGTCCGGCTTGGGCTCGGGGTGGGCCTCCAGCAGCAGCCACGCCTCGCGGAAGGACTTCCACGCCTCGTAGCGGTTGCGCGCGCCCACGTCCATGCGCTCGAAGTTCAGCCGGCCGCGCGAGTAGGCCTCCTTGGCCTTCGCCACCAGCTCATCCGGCGGCAGATCCGGCAGCAGCGCCTTCTCCACGCGCACGTTCCAGATGCGCCACTCGTCCTCGCCCGGCGGGTTCTTCGTGTTGTCGAAGACGATGCGGTTGGTCTCGCCCTTCTTGAGCAGGTTGGGCGGGATCATGATCTCCAGCGAGCGGTCGCGGCTGGCCAGTGTGTCCGCGGGCACCTGGCCCACGTCCACGCCGTTCACCGTCACCACCACCTCGCCCTGGGAGATGCCCTGCGCCTGGAAGTGGAGAATGACCACCGCGCGCGTCGCGGCGGTGTACTCCCAGGTGAAGTTCTTCAGGTCCGCTTTGGGGTAGTCGACGCCCTCGCCCAAACCGAACACGTCCGGGATGGCCTTGTTGCTCAACTCCATGGGCTCGGGCCCGCGGCGTGGGCCGCCCAGGCCGATGTCCTGGCTGATCACGTAGTAGTACGCGGTCGCCACCAGAGCGAGCGCCAGCACCCCGACTCCTCCCAGGATGCCGCGGCGCACATTGGTGCTGGCCTGAAGCCAGAAGAGCTTCGCCGCCGCGAGGGGACCCGGAGACTCGCGCTTGATGCGGGCCTTCTCGGCGGCGGACAGCGCGCCCTCCTTGGGTGCCGCACGCGCCACCGCGCCGCTGCCACCGGACCGGCGAGGCACGGGCGAGGCTCCACTCACACGCTCGATGGAGCCTGACGGACCAGAGGCCCGAGGCACCGCGGCCGAAGAGCCAGAGGTCCGCGGAACGTTACCAGTGGCCGGGCGGTTCGGCCGCACCGCGGGCAGAGCACGCGTGGCGGAGCGCTGGATCTTGTCCAGGTTCTCCGGCTCGGCCTCCGCGCCCTCGGGCTTGAATGCCTCGCCCTTGTTCTTGGCGCGCGGCTTCACCTTGTCCACGGAGACGATGCGCGTGCTGTTCGCATCCGTGCCGGGCTCCGCAGGGGGCAGGTCGACGCCCGCGTCCGTGCTGGGCTCCTCGGCCTGATCCAGCATGGCCTCGAAGACGAAGACCACCGGCCCCAGCGTCAGCTTGTCCCCGGTGGCCAGCGCCTGCTTCCGGGTGATGGCCGCTCCGTTCACCTTGGTGCCGTTGGAGCTGCCCATGTCCTCGATGAGGAAGTCGCTGCCCTCGTTGAAGATGCGGCAGTGCTTGCGCGACACGCCGGCGTCGTAGAGCACAACGTCGCATTCGGGAGTCCGGCCGATCAGGACGGACTCCTGATCGAACTCGAACTCCTTACCCGCGTCCTTGCCCTCGGCAATCTTCAGCTGGAAGCCCATGGATTTCTTAGAATCCTAGCGAGGCTTGGGCGGCTCGGGCAACGGCTGCGCGCGCGGAGGCCGGTTCCACCACCTCCGCCTCCCCTCCGAAGGACAGGACCCACTGCGTCAGCCAGCGCTCCGAATCGCTCACGACGCGGACCTCGACTCCCCCGTCGGCCAGCGGCCGGGCGTCCGAGCCGAAGCGCTCCGTAACGTACGGCGCCACCAGCTTGGAGAAGCGCACCCGGACACCCGCATCCGTGCGAGCAGGGTTGGGCACCGCGGCGCGCGCGTTCTCCGGCGGCTGGAAGGTGGTGTCCGTCAGCGACAGGTTCTCCATGCGGTCCAGGCGGAACAGCCGCGCGTCCTGCCGGGTGTGGCAGAAGCCCTGGAGGTACCACTGCCCGCGGTGGCTGAGCAGCTCGTACGGGCGCACCTGCCGAGGCTCGGAGGGACGGCCCGGGCTGGCGTAGTCGAACGTCACCTCGCGCCGCTCCAGGATGGCGCGCGTGAGCGGCCCCAGCGACTGCGGGGCATCCGTGGACGCGTCGATCTTCCGGTACATCTCCCGATAGCGCTCGCGGGCGCCGGCCGGGAGGATCTTCTCCAGCTTCTGCAGAGCGCTCTGGAGCGCGTCTCCGGCGGCCGGGCGCAACAGCTCGGCGGCGGCGGCCAGGGCGGCGGCCTCACCCGCGGTCAAGCGCGGAGGGCGGGACAGGCGCTGATCCAGGTCCACGTAGACGCGATCATTGTCCACGTAGATGTCCACGTAGTCGTCCGGGTTGAACGGCGGACGGCCCACGCAGGTGAGCAGATCCAGCTCCTCCAGCAGGTCCTCGCGCTTCACGTTGAGGGCCTTGGCCAGATCATCCACCGACACGCCGGGGTGCTTGGAGACGTAGGGCACGAGGAACAGCAGGCGGCGGAGCCGCTCATGAACGGTACTCATGCGCTCACCTTCCTCTCCTCGGCCACCGCGTGGCGCTCGAGGATGCGCGCGCCCATCTCCCGGACACGGGCGACAGCGGGCTCGGGGGACTCCACGCGGCACTCGGGCCCCAGCGCCAGGCAGAAGCGCAGCAGGCCCTCCAGGTACGTCACACTCAGGCGGGCCCGGACGCGGTCCTCGGCCGGCTCCACCGTGGCACCCGGGAAGAGGCTGGCGGCGCGCTGGGCCGCGTCTCCTCGCAGCAGCAGCGTCACCTCCATGGGCTCGTGGAAGCGGTGCTGCCACGGGTAGTACGCCACATAGGAGTCCAGCGAGAAGTTCGCGGGCACCTCGAAGTCCGGCGTGCGCGGGCGGGCGGTGTTCACCTTCAGCTCGCGGATGCGGTGCACGTGGAAGGAGCGCAGGCCCTGGCGCAGGTGGCAGTAGCCCACGAGCGTCCACACGCCCCGGCGCAGCGCCAGGCCGTACGGGTCCACCTTGCGGTCCGTCACCTCCGCGCGCTTGGGCGAGCCATAGGCGATCTGCACCCACTTGTGCGTGGCACATGCCTCCCAGAGCTGCTCCAGGCGGGCGGACAGCTCCGGATCGCTCTGCGCCGAGCCCACCTCCATGCGCACGCGAGGTGAAGGCAGCGCATCTCCGGCAAAGAAGCCAATCTTGCGCAGCGCGTGCGCCAGGTCATCACGTCCTGGGAAGGCTCCCGAGGCCAGCGCGGCGCTACCTGCGGCGTAGAGCACCGCGAGCTCCTCCTTGGTGAGGTTCGCCTCCGGCAGGTAGTACGCGCTCCGGTCGACGATGTAGCCGTCCTTCCGGTCGTCGTCGCCCTGGATATAGGTGAGCGGCAGGCCCAGCTCGAGCAGCTCCGCCTTGTCGCGCTCGAACTTGCGCTCAGCGGCATCGTCCGAGATGCCTCCGTAGTCGGAGGGGAAGTGCTCACGCAGCTCCGCCCACGAGATGGGCTCGCGGGCGTCGAGCAGCAGGGCAACCAAATCCAGGAGGCGTTCCGTACGTTCCATGTCAGGAGGTCGGCGACGATGGCGAATCCGGGTACGCATGGTCAAGGCGGGCATGGGCATCGGGCGGTTGGACGGCGGGTGCATGGCAGGTGGGTCTGGATCGGATATCCACACCTGACTGAACGCGCAAGCAGGTAAAGCAAAGTGCTCGCCAAACCCACATTTAGCAACCAGACAGAGGAGCCCGGGGGTCTCGCTCTCGCCTTCCATCTGGGTTATTCCTTACAAAAAGCAATCGGAACCGCCTGCGGGGGTAGGGTGTCGGGAATAGGACCGGGCCGACATGGCGCGAAGGTTGCTTTGGCGAGGACTCACCGTGAACCGCACCTCCCTTCTCAGAAGCATGCTCTTGGGGCTGGCGTTGGTGGGCCTCACCACTTCCCTCGTACCGGCCACCGCCGAGGCCGAGCCGCTGTACCTCGCGCTGGAGGTGCGGCGCGAGGGCCGGCTGGTCGCCCAGCCCAAGCTGCTGGGTGAGACGGGCCGGACGCTCCGGGCCGAGCGCCGCAAGCCAGGCGCTCCGCAGCCGGACTACCAGCTGGTGCTCACGCCCATCGTCGAGGGCGGCCTGTACCACCTCTCGCTGGAGCTGACGCTGCCGGAGCTCCGAGGCCACTCGGAGCTGGCATTGCTCCACGGTCAGCAGCGCAAACTGCAACTGGGCAAGTTCCCGGGTGAGCTGGAGGTCTCCCTCCTGCTGATGAAGGTGGACTCGCCCGAGTTCCGCGCGCTCATGGACCTGGCGGACGACAGCGCCACCGGCGGCGGTCCCCGGCCCATCTGACGTCCCAGTTCTGGGACGGCTCTTCCCACTCCTGGGACTCGAGCGGGCGCCTGAGCGCTCCCCTGCTCCCTGCCAATTCGTCACTTCAGGCGGCTAGAGCACCGCCAAGTCGTCACGGTGCACGGCCTCGTCGATGTACCGGTAGCCGAGGATGGCTTCGATGTCGGAGCTCTTCTTGCCGGCGATCTTGCGGAGCTCGCTGTTCTCGTAGGCGCTCAGCCCCCGGGCGAAGGCGGTGCCCTGCTCGTCCACCAGGTCCACCGGGTCACCTCGGCCGAAGTCTCCCTCCACCTGCTTCACGCCCGAGGGCAGCAGGCTCCGCTTACCGCCGACGATGGCCTCGCGAGCTCCCACATCCACGACGAGCTTGCCCTTGGGACGCAGGGCGTGGGCGATCCAGGCCATGCGCGCGCTGCGGCGGTTCTCGGAGGCCTCGAAGAGCGTGCCCGTGGGCTCCCCCTGGAGCGCCGCACGCAGACGCCCAGGTACCGCGCCCGAGGTGATGATGCAGCGGATGCCACGCTCGGCCACGCGGGCCGCGGCGCGAATCTTCGTGGCCATGCCGCCCGTGCCCACCGTGCTGCCACTGCCTCCAGCGAGGGCCAGCAGCTCGGGCGTCACCGCGTCCACCTGCGTCAGCAGCTTCGCCTGAGGATCCTTGCGCGGGTCTGCCGTGTAGAGGCCCTCCACGTCGGAGAGCACCACGAGCAGCTCTGCCTCGATGACGCCCGTCACGAGGCTGGCCAGCGTGTCATTGTCGCCGAACTTCAGCTCGTCCACGGAGACGGTGTCGTTCTCGTTGATGATGGGGACCACGCCCGCCTCGAGCAGCTTCTCGAGGGCATGCTTCACATTGAGGTAGCGTCGCCGGTCCTGCACGTCCTCGTGGGTCAGGAGAATCTGCGCCACGCGCTTGTCCGCGCGACCAAAGGCCTCCTCGTACGCCTGCATCAGGCGGCTCTGGCCCACCGCCGCGCAGGCCTGCTTGCCGGGAATATCCTTGGGACGCGCAGGCAACCCGAGCCGCTCCACCCCCAGGGCAATGGCTCCGCTGGACACCACCACCAGCTCGCGGCCCTGGGCGGCCCAGAGCAGGTCCTCGCTCAACGCCTCGAAGTGGGCGCGGTTGAAGCGCCCCGTGGCGTTCGTCAGCGCATTCGTCCCAATCTTCACCACCACGCGCCGGGCGGCGCGCACAGCCTCTCGTCCCGAAGTGCTCACGGCGCGCAGATTAGGCTGGAAGTAGACGCGCCGCTCGGGTGTTCACACCAGTCCCCTTTTTCCGGACCCTGGAGCCGTGAATCCGGCCCGGTAAGTCCTTAAAGTGGGGGGGACGGCTTTGGACGCGGGCCGGAACCGCGCGGGAGAAGGAAAGTTTGAAGGAAATCTACGGCAACACCCTGGGCCTCAAGTCGAGCGAGCAGCAGCGCCTGCGCAACACCTACCGCCGCCGAGTAGACCCCCACGAGATCGTCTCGCCGGAGCTCGCCCGCCACCTCACCGAGCTGTCGAGCGAGACCCACCGCCAGATCGGCGTCCTCATCAACCGCAAGGGCGACATCGAGTACGTGGTGGTGGGCAATGCTCACAAGCTGGAGCTGCCGGACATCGGCCGCGCCCGTGCGGGCCAGGTCCGTCTGCGTGGCCTCCGCCTGGTGCACACGCACCTCAAGAGCGAGCCGCTGACGAAGGACGACCTGACGGACCTCGCGCTGCTGCGCCTGGACATGGTGGCCGCCGTGGGCGTGGGCCGCGAGGGTCTTCCCGGGGTGCTGCACTACGCGCACCTGGTGCCGGAGAACGGCGCGAACGAGTTCTGGCGCGTCTCCACGCTGCCCAGCGTCCACACGGGCCAGCCGGACCTGATCGATACGATGGACGCGCTGGAAGAGGAGCTCAACCGCAAGGCCGCCGCGCGTGCGGTGGGAGGGCGGGAGAAGGCCATCCTCGTGGCGGTGTGCCTGGATGGCAACCGCGGCCATGCCGAGGCCAGTCTCGCGGAACTCAAGGAGCTGGCGCGCACGGCGGGCGTAGAGGTCATCGACAGCGTGCTGCAGATGCGCCGCGAGGCGGATCCGCGCTACCTCATCGGCCGCGGCAAGCTCGAGGACCTGAACCTGCGCTCCATGCAGTCCATGGTGGACCTGATCATCTTCGACAAGGACCTGACGCCCTCGCAGGGCCGGCACATCGCCGAGGCCACCAGCCTCAAGGTGCTGGACCGCACGCAGCTCATCCTCGACATCTTCGCGCAGCGCGCGCAGAGCGCCGAGGGCAAGCTCCAGGTGGAGCTGGCCCAGCTGAAGTACCGGCTGCCGCGGCTGGTGCAGAGTGATGACTCGCTCAGCCGGCTCGCCGGTGGCATCGGCGGGCGCGGCCCCGGTGAGACGAAGCTCGAGATCGATCGCCGCCGGGTGCGCGAGCGCATTACCCACCTGGAGAAGCGCATCGACACCATCTCGCGCGAGCGCAGCGTGCGGCGGGCCCAGCGCAACCGGCGCGAGCTGCCCGTCATCTCCATCGTGGGCTACACGAACGCGGGCAAGTCCACGCTGCTCAACGCCATCACCAACGCCGAGGTGCTGGCGGAGAACAAGCTGTTCGCCACGCTGGACCCCACCAGCCGCCGCCTGCGCTTCCCGCAGGAGCGCGAGGTCATCATCACCGACACGGTGGGTTTCATCCGCGATTTGCCCAAGGACCTGGTGGCCGCGTTCCGCGCCACGCTGGAGGAGCTGGCCGATGCGAGCCTGCTGCTGCACGTGGTGGATGCGGCGGACCTGGCGCGCGACGAGCAGGTGGAGGCCGTGGAGGGCATCCTCGGCTCGCTGGGGCTGATGGACAAGCCGCGCCTCATGGTCTGGAACAAGGCGGACCTGCTGCCGGCCGAGGACGTGGAGGCCCTGCTGCGTTCGCGCGGCGGCGTGGCCATCAGCGCCCAGACACGAGAGGGACTCACGTCCCTCCTGGCCAAGGCGGACACCACGCTGTTCGCCGAGGGTGCCTCCGAGGCCCTCGGCGCGCTGTAACCCCCCAGACTTTCCGTGAACAGCCCGAGCTTCACTCGGGTTCGATGTGCACGCGCTCTCCGCGCTCGGCGCCGAGCACGGAGGCCGCGCTGCCATCCCGGGCGGAGAGCTCCAGCAACCCCGCGCTCCCCACCAATGCCAGCAGCTCTCCCGGATGCACCGCCTGGTAGTGCGGATGGGGCGCGCCTTTCACCACGGTGAGCCCCACCCTCACCCGGAACCTCGGGGGCAATAAGGCGCTCGGGAGGTTGGTGATCAGGTTGCCGTAGGTGTCCACGTGCACCACCTCCCCCACCACGCATCCGTCCTCTTGCGTGGGGGGAGACAGCTGGAACGGCGCCTCCAGCCGCTCCAGGCGAGCCCCCATCCGCTCGATGGGCACGCCCGACGCCAGATGCCCCACCACCGGAGCAAAGAGATCCCTTCCATGGAAGGTGCGCGAGCGCAGCGGGCCCCAGTACGCTGGCTCGGTCAGCTCGACGGCCACGTCCAGGCCTCCCAGCTGCTCCAGCGCCGGCACCAGCAGCCCGTTGTCCGGGCCCACCAGCACATCTCCTCGCCGGGAACGAGCCGCCACGGCTCGCCGGCTTGAGCCCACCCCCGGGTCCACTACGGCCAAGTGCAAGGAGCCTGCGGGGAAGGCCTCCACCGCCGTCCAGAGCAGGAAGGCTCCGGCACGCACATCCTGGGCAGGGACGCCGTGCGTCAAGTCCACCAGGGTCGCCGTGGGTGCCACCCGCAGGATGGCCGCCTTCATCTGCCCCACATACGTATCCGTGACTCCAAAATCCGTGTGCAGGCTGACGATGGGCATAGCGCGGGTGGCAGGCTAGCGCACCTGTTGCGGGGCCCCCCGAAGCTTTTCTACAGTCCCCCCGTGCTCACGCTGCTGCTCAGCCTCCTGCTTCATCTGGTGCAAATCGACGGACTCCCCGAGGGAATGCCCGGGAGGGACGACTCGCCCCAGTACGTGAAGCCCGCATCGTCGATGGCGCCGAAGTACTTCGACATGCTCGAGCAGAACAGCCACATCGTCTACCCCGCCCTGGCCGGCCTCACGCTCCTGCTGGTGGTGGTGGGCATCTTCCAGGCCTGGAAGAGCCAGGACATGGACGGCCTGACGAAGAACGAGTTCAAGCGCGCCATCGTCAACGAGCTGCGCCGCAACCTCAGCGGGCTGCCCGGTGACATGATCGCTCGCGCCATCGGCCTGGATCGTCTGAAGACCGTGAAGCTCCTGGAGCAGATGCAGCAGGAGGGCATGGTCAACTCCTATATGAGCTCCAGCCAGATGATGATGTGGCGCGTGCGCGGCGCCGGTCCCGAGAAGAAGGACCAGCGCTACTAGCCCCTACAGGAACGCGCGGACGCGCACCGGGTCGAAGGGCTTCTCGATTCGCCGCGACGCGTGATCCTCCAGGAACCGCGCCGCCCGAGCCGTAAACGCCCCCGCCGACATGAACACCATGCGCCGGACCACCTCGGGACGCACCGTCTCGAGCGCGTCGTGCAGGTCCATGCCAGTCAGCTCCGGCATCATCAGGTCGCAGAAGATGACGTCGTAGCTCTCTCTGTGCGTCAGCAGGCGCTCCTGGGCCTCGTGCGCCGTCTCCGCCATCTCCACCACGTGCGGCGCGCCGATGATGCGCGCAAGCGCCTGGCGGACCTCGGGATCGTCATCGATCACCAGCACACGGCGGGGAGCTTTGACCTTGGGCAGCTCGGCCAGGAGCGGCGCGGGAGACCGGACGGGCGAATCCAGGTCTCCCACGGGCAGCAGCACCCGGAATGTCGTCCCCTGGCCCGGCTGGCTCTCCACCCGGAGCTGGCCCCCCAGCCCCGTGACGATGCCGTGGCACACCGACAGCCCCAACCCCGTGCCCACGCCGATGGGCTTGGTGGTGAAGAACGGCTCGAAGATGTGCGGCAGGTGCTCCGGATCGATGCCTTTGCCCGTGTCGCTCACCTCGACGACGACCCACCCCTCTTCGCCCGGGCGCATGGCGACCCTCACCTGCTGGTGCTCCGCCGTCCCCGTGTCGGGGATGGCCTGCGCGGCGTTGATGAGCAGGTTGAGGAAGACCTGCCCCAGCCGGGACTCGTTCGCCCGGACGAAGGGCACAGGCGCGTACTCGCGCACCAGCTGCGCCCGCTGGCGAATCTGATGCGTCGCCATGGCGATGGAGAACTCCAACGCCGCCTGGACGTCCACGGGCCCAATCGCCTCCGGATCCCCCCGGGCGAAGATGCGCAAGTCCCGGACGATGTCGCGGATGCGAATGGCGCCCATCTGCGCCTGCAGCAGCGCCTTGCGCACCTCCTCCAGATCCACTCCGGGGATGGGCTTGTCCAGCCGCCCCAGCTCCTCCAGCGCGTACGTCACGTTCGCCAGCACATAGGCCAGCGGGTTGTTGATCTCGTGGCCCACGCCAGCTGCCAGCTGGCCCGCGGTGGCCAGGCGCTCGGCCTGCACCAGTGCGCTGCGCGTGGCGGCCAGCTCCGCGGAGCGGCGGCGGACCAGCTCCTCCGCCTCGGTGCGGGCATGGTGCTCGCGCGACAGCAGCGCATCCCGCTCCATCTCCGCGCGGTGCCGCCGGGAGCTGTCCTCGATGACGCTGATGAAGTAGTCCGGCATGCCATCCGGCTTGCGCACCAGCGATACCGTGACGGTGCACCACACACGCTCCCCGGTCTTGCGCACGTAGCGCTTCTCGATGATGTACCGCGGGAAGACGCCCTCGAGCAGCCGCCGGGACTGCGCCTTGTCCTCCTTCAAATCCCCCACATAGGTGATGTCATCGGCGCGGATGAGGGTCAGCTCTTCGGGCGCGTAGCCGAGGATCTCGCTCAGCCGCGTGTTGGCCCGGACGATGTATCCGTCCACGCTCACGTGCGCGATGCCCACGGCGGCCAGCTCGAAGGTGGCCTTGAAGCGGCGCTCGCTCTCCTCCAGTTGGAGCAGCGTCTGGTCCCGCTCGGTGACATCCACCACCTGCGAGAGAATGCAGAGCAGTTGCCCCGAGGCATCCCGGAGCGTGTAGTTGTACCACTCGCAGTGGATGAGCGAGCCGTCCTTGCGGTAGTTGCGGCAGCGGCACAAGTTCCAGCGCTCCTTGCCTGCCTGCAGGCGCTGGACGGCCTCCCGGGCTCGGGTCAGGTCCTGCTCGTGGACGAAGGGCTGGCTCTCCGAGGGGTGCCTGCCGAACATCTCCTCCTTCGTCCAACCGAAGATCTCCTCCGCCCGAGGGTTCCAGAAGCGCACCTTCAGCTCGGCATCCCACTCGATGATGGCGATGGGCGAGTTCTCCGCGAGCGACATCACGGAGAAAGTCCACGTGGGAGCCTGTCGCGAGGAGGAGGATGGAGGAAGCAGAGGCATGAAGTTCCGCAGACTCAGGGGCCGCTCAGCTCGGACTTCGGCTGGCGCGTCATCAGCTCCACCACCGCCTGCTTCGCGCCCTTGCCCTCGTAGGCAATGGCGTAGACCTGCTGGCAGATGGGCAGCTCCACGCCTGTCTTCACCGACAAGTCCCGGGCGCTCTTCGCCGTCTTCACGCCTTCGGCCACCTGCTTCATCTCCGCGAGCACGTCCGCCAGCTGGCGCCCCTTGCCCAGCTCCATGCCTACCCGCCGGTTGCGGCTCAGCTCACCGGTGCACGTGAGCACCAGGTCTCCCATGCCCGACAGCCCCGAGAGCGTCAGCGGGTTGCCGCCCTTGCGCACCGCCAGGCGCGTAATCTCCGCCAGGCCGCGGGTGATGATGGCCGCGCGCGCGTTGTGGCCCATGCCCAGCCCGTCCGCGATGCCGGCCGCGATGGCGATGACGTTCTTCAGCGCCCCGCCGTACTGCACCCCCACCACGTCATTCGAGGTGTACGAACGGAACGTCTCCGTCTGCAGCACCTTCTGGCAACGCACCGCCACCTTCTCCCAGTGCGAGGCGATGGTGACCACCGTGGGGCTGCGCATCGCCAGCTCCCGGGCGAAGCTGGGCCCCGAGAGCACCGCGATGTACGGGTGGAACTCCTCCGGCAGGCAGTCCTCCAAGAGCTCCGTCATCGTCAGCAGAGACTCGTTCTCGATGCCTTTGGCCACCGTGAGGAGGGGCGCGTGGCGCGGCAGGGACGGCAGCGCACGGGAGACGATGTCCCGCGTGGCGTGGCTCGGCGTGGCGAGCACCACCAACTCCGAGCCCTCCAGCGCCTCCTCCAGGCTCAGCGTGGCGAGCACCCGCGGTGACAAGGGGATACCCGGCAGGTAGGTGGCGTTCTCGTGGCGGGTGTTGATGGCCTCGGCGAGCGCCGCGTCACGGCCCCACAGGCGCACCTCCTCGCAGTTGACGGCCAGGGAGTTGGCCAGGGCCGTACCAAAGGAACCAGAGCCGATGACGCTGCTACGCATGAAATCTCCTCAGAACCCCGTCACCACGCCCACCCCCACGGCTGGCATGAAGGCAGCGTCCTCCTCACGACCTTGGATGTTGGCTCCGACCATGACGATGTACGAGGTGCGCTCGGAGAAGGGAACCTCGAGCCCCGCGCGGAACAGGAAGTTGCCGGACACCTGCACTCCCTCTGGCCGCCCGCCCAGCGGCGTGCGCTGGAACGGCTGGGTGTCGAAGGCGAGGAGGTAGCGCACGTCCAGGAAGCCTCGCGTCCTCACGCCCAGCGGCAGCGAGCCCACCAGCCCCGGCGCCACGTTCCAGTTGCGCCGGCCCGTGAAGTAGCGCGCCCCGAACTCCTCCTGGCTCGGCGTGCTGAGAAAGAAGGCGTGCCCGCCCTCCACCGAGACGGCCAGGTGCGCCTCCTCGCCCTGCACCAGCTCGAAGCGCGCGTAGCCGCGCACCTCGTTCATGATGCCGTAGAGGCTGTCCACGCCGATCCCGGCATCCAGGCGGGGCAGCACTCCCACCGAGACGCGCGCCGAGGCCAGGGGGAAGCCAAGCATGAGCCCCGCTCCCACCCTGCCCGGCTCCAGGACACCCCCTCCGTAGAGACTCACCCGGTTGGGCTTGAGGGGCTCGGGAGGTGGCCGGGACTGGGTGACACGGCCCCCCGAGGTGCGCACCGGAAGCGGCGGCGGTAGGGGTTCGGGCGGAGGTGCGGGAGCCTCCGGGCCCGGATAGCTCAGCCAGGACTCATCGGGCGCGGAGTTGGCCGCCGACGGACCCGAGGGAGCCTGCGCCAGCGCAGGGCCTGCCAAGCCGAGCATGAGCAAGAGAGGGGAGAGGAAGGCACGCATGGGGATCGCCCGGTTCAGTGTAGACCACCCCATACCAGGGAACGAAGCAACCCGGGGGGTGGGCTGCCCTCCTCCCAGACGTCCGGCAGAGAGCAACCAAGCGCAATGCCGTGGCCTTTCGGGGCCCGCTCCGGTCTACCATCCGCGCGGTTCCGGAGTGCCGGACGAGGAGCGAGACGGGATGAGGGCCGGATGGGGCCGGGGACTGGTGCTGACATTGGCGCTCGGCGCATGCCGGGTGAGCGGACCCTCCGCGTCCGCGGACGCCGGACAGCCCCCACCCCCTCCGCCTCCAGGGGCCGCCACGGGCGCGAGCTGCGAGGCGATGCTGCCCTCGGATCTGCGCGAGTGGGTGCTGCCGGGCTTCACGGTGAAGGAGGACCGGGCGTGCGCTCGATGCGGCCCGCTGTGCACCTTCCGCGCGGCAGCGGAGCCTGGCACCACCGTGTCGCTCTCCTACAACTGCGAGCCGAAGGACCCTTCCGTGGAGGTGCGCGAGTTGCTCGCTCCCACCTTGAACGCGGGCGGGGTGGAGGTGCCCGCGCTGGGCCGCGCCGCCGCCCGGCGCTCCCCCGTCCCGGGCATGCTTCAGGTGGTGGCCTGGGACGACGACACACCGTGCGTCGTGGTCGTCACCTGGATGGGCACGGGACCGGAGCGCGCCGTCGACGTGATGCGCACCGCCCTGCAGGCGGCCAATCCCGCGGCGCTGGACGCGGTTCGCGACATTGCCTCAGGTGGGGCCTCTCGTGATGCGGGAGATGCGGGCCCGCCTCCCAGCGACACGGGGGACGCGGGCTCACCCTGAGGACCTCTACTGGGAGGGAGGGCGCAGGATGCCGTGCGGCGCCCTCCCCCGCCAGCGCGCGGTTACAGCACGCGCAGGAACTCGACCAGATCGTCCAGCTCGGCGTTGCTCAGCCGCGACGTCTTGCCGTGCGTATCGGAGCTGCGCGTCTGCAGCAGGCGCTCCTTGAGCGTCTGCGCGCTGCCGTCGTGCAGGTAAGGAGCGCTGCGCGCCAGGCCCAGCAGCGACGGGGTGTTGAGCCCGTGCTGGCGCACGACGTCGTTGTCCGGGTTGGAGCCGCTGGTCACGAACGTCCCCACATTGGCCTGCTTGTTGTTCGTGAGCGTCTCACCCGTGTGGCACTCGTTGCACTCGGCCTTGAGGAACGCCGTCGAGCCGCGGATCTGCGCGTCCGTCAGCTCGTCACGCTTGTACGGGTTGTCCGGCGTGGGCATGACGTCCAGGAAGGCGGCCAGCTGGCTCGCCATCTGCGCGTCCACCACACCACCGCCCATGCGCTGGCGCACCGTCACGTCCAGGAAGTCACGCAGCGAGGGGAACTCGCCGCTCCAGTGGAACGGGCCCGTCTTGGTGATCATGCGGCCGGCCAGCGTCGGCGTCTGACGCGGACCATCCGGGAAGCCCCACACGTGGCCATCGTCACGCCCGCTGGGGTGGCAGGTGGCGCAAGCCGCGCCCACGTTGTTGGCCGTCATCCGCGAGTCGATCGCGGAGAAGAACAACCTGCGGCCCATGGCCGCCTCGGGCGAGAGCACGTCCTCGGCCACCTTGATGCGCGGCCCCTCCTCGCGGATGTTGAGCGCGCTGGAGGAGCCATCGCCCACCAGCGTCGTCACCGTGTGGTCGAAGGCGTTGTACACGTAGGCCTTGAGCCCATCGCGCGACAAGGCGATTCCGTTGGGGCCCGCGCCCACGCGCACCAGCTGGCGCACGGTGGTCGCCGGGAAGCGGAACTCCACGTCCTTGCCCGAGCGGCGGTTGGTGGGCATCACCGCGACGTTGTTCGTCTCGCGGTTCACCACGAAGAGCCACGCGCCCGTGGGGTCCACCGCCGTGGCGATGGGGCCCTGGATGGGGTGCGTGGGGTCCGGGGAGACGATGGTGCTGGGCGGGAAGTCCTTGTCGTCGTCTCCACCGCCGCCGCAGCCGCCGCCGTCGCCGTTGAGATCATCCACCACCGGAGTGGAGGTGTCCGCGTCGAAGGTGATGACGCCCGGCGAGGCAATGGCGCCCGTGCCGCAGGGGCCACCGCCACCATAGAGGCTGCCACCGCCACCGCCCGGGGGCGGCGTGGGCTGGCCCGGCGTCACGACGGGATCCTCGCGCGCCCACCGCGCCGTGGCGAAGGCGCGGCTGCCGTCCGGCATCACCGTCAGGTCATCCATGCCGCGCGGATGGAACGAAACCATGCCGCTGAAGCCAATGTCGACGCCCGGCCGCCCGTCCCCCATGCGGAACTTCGAAGCGTTGGCGCGCTGGTAGACGTCCGTGCCCGTCTTGACGAGCTTGGGGTCGTCGCGGTCGGACAGGTCCACCTGAACGACGTCGCCCTTGCGGTGCAGGGTGATGAGCGCCTTGCCGTTCTCCAGGATGGCCAGGCCGCGCGGCTCGTCGCCCACGGGCAGCTCCCACAGGCGCTTGAGCGAGCCCGTATCGAACGCCATCAGCGAGCCCTGTTCGGTGGACTCCAGCATGGCGCTGTTCACCACGTAGAGCGTCTTGCCGTCCGCCGACAGCCCCAGGCCCATGGGCTCCACGCCCACGTCCAGGCGGGCCGCCTCCGTCCACTGGTCCCGGCGGATGATGGACACGCTGCGGCTGCCCACGTTGGAGACATAGAGGGTGTCATCCGGGCCCACGGTGATGCGCTCGGGCAGCAGGCCGACCTTCACCTCGGCCACCTTGGAGCGCGTGGCGGTGTCCACCACGGCGACGATTCCGTTGTCCGAGTCCACCGCGTACAGGAACGCGTCATCCCGGCTCAATGCCAGCGTGCCTGCGTGCGGCGTGTACGTGGCGGAAGGCTTCTGCTCGCAGCCGGTCAGCCCGAGAACGGCTACCAGCGCTGCGGCCAGCACTCGCTTCTTCATGGGGAGTCTCCTCCTAAGCCGCACCGTGCCAGCCACTTCCCGGCCCTGAAGGCCCTGGCGCTCGGTGCGCATACCGTGGAGAGGCATCCGGCCCGGCTGCCTCTTCCCTGATCAACCGCTGCATGGTGCCACCGAACGACACGGAAAGTCGAATGTTTCCCTACATCCGGTGTAAGCCCTCGGACACCCTGGAGTTTCCTCTCCGCGTGCGAAACGACACGAGCGCACACCGGTGGACAGGAGTAAAGGAAGAGGGACGTGTCTCGCGCTTCCACCCCGATCGTCTTGAGCTTCCGGCGCACGTTCGCGCTGCTCATCCTGCTGGTCGTGCTCCCGTCGGCGGGGCTGTCCGGGTTCGGGGTGGTGGCCATCATCAACGAGCGCGCAGCGGTGGAGAAGCGGCTGGAGGCGGCCTGGCACGGGACGCTCGAGGCGCTGGCGGAGGAGCTGCCCCAGGAGCTGCGACAGACGCGCTTCGAGGAGCGGGGCGGCACGCTGGTGCTGGTGACGCCCGAGGCGCAGGTGCTCTCCGAGCTGCCCTTTCAGGTGCGCGGGGGCGCGGTGGAGTCCGCGAATGCGGCACTCTCGGCGACGTTGGCCTCGGTGCTGACGGACCTGACAAACCTGCCGGCTGAGCGCACCTTCTTCTCGCTCGTGGTGGGCGGACAGCCACGCCTCATCGCCACCGAGCGCACGGGCGATGCGGTGCACGGCGTGCAGCTCTCCGATGCGAAGGTGGAGGCGCTGGTGGCAGCGCGGGCGGATCGCTACGTCGCGTCTCCGGAGCCCGTGCGCTTCGCCCTGCTGCCGGTGCCACGAGAGGCGGGTGAGGGCCTGGTGAACCGGCTCATGTCCGAGGTGGTGCAGGCGCGGGCCAACGCACTGGGGCCGCCGGTGCTGGCCGAGCGGGTGCTGTCTCCACCGCTGCAGGACTTCCGGCTGGTGGTGCTGCCCACGGGTGAGGATCCAGTGGCGCGGGCCTCCACGCGCAACCGGGTGGTGTACGCAGTGCTGCTGGTGCTGTTCTACCTGACGCTGACGTGGGGCGTGGTGTACACGGGCCGCACGCTGTACCGCGAGGCGAAGCTGTCTCGGATGAAGACAGACTTCGTGTCGCTGGTGAGCCATGAGCTGCGCACGCCCCTCACCTCCATCCGCATGTTCATCGAGACGCTGGCGCTGGGGCGGCTGAAGGATCCAGCGCAGACGCAGGAGGTGCTCCAGTTGCTCACGCGGGAGACGGAGCGGCTGTCCTCGCTCATCGAGCGGGTGCTGGACTGGGCACGCATCGAGAGCGGGCGCAAGGAGTACCACCTCGAGCAGCTGCAGGTGTCTCATCTGGTGGAGGAGGCAGTGGCGGCCTTCCGGGCGCAGCGGCTGGACAGCGGCGTGGAGCTGAAGGTGGAGGTGCCCACGAGCCTGCCGCCGGTGGAGGCGGACCGGCACGCGGTGGCGGGGGCGCTGCTCAACCTGTTGCAGAACGCCTACAAGTACAGCGGGCAGGACAAGCGCATCACCGTCTCGGCCCAGGCAGAGGGCAAGTGGGTGGGCCTGTCGGTGGAGGACAACGGCGTGGGGATTGCTCCCAGGGAGCGCAAGCGCATCTTCGAGCGCTTCTATCGAGTGGATAACCTGCTGACGCGCAAGACGGACGGAAGCGGGTTGGGGCTCGCCATCACCAAGCGCATCATCGAGGCGCACGGCGGACGCATCCTGGTGCAGAGTGAGGTGGGCAAGGGCAGCCGCTTCACCCTCCAGCTTCCGGTGGGCAAGGCATGAGCGAGAAGTCGCAGCGCATCCTGGTGGTCGAGGATGACCTGGCCATCCTCACGGGGCTGTCCATGAACCTGCGCATCGAGGGCTACGAGGTGCTGCAGGCCCAGGATGGGCGCACCGGGCTGGCCAAGGCGATGGACGAGGCGCCGGACCTGATGGTGCTGGACATCATGCTGCCGGAGCTCAACGGCTACGAGCTGCTCAAGGAGCTGCGACGCCGGGGCCGGGACACGCCGGTGGTGATGCTCTCCGCCAAGGGCCAGGAGATGGACAAGATTCTCGGCCTGAACCTGGGCGCGGATGACTATGTGGCGAAGCCGTTCGGGCTGCAGGAGCTGCTGGCGCGCATCAAGGCGGTGCTGCGCCGGCGCTATCCGCTCACGGGCACGCCGCCCGTCACCTTCGGAGATGTGGAGGTGGAGCTGGTGTCGCGGACGGTGTCGCGGGCGGGCAAGCCGGTGGAGCTGACGGCGCAGGAGTTCAAGCTGCTGGCGCACTTCCTGGCGCACCCGGGGCGCACGTTCACGCGCGAGGAGTTGCTGTCGGGCGCGTGGGGCTTCGACTACGAGGGCAGCGCCCGGACGGTGGACAACTTCGTGCGCCAGCTGCGGCTCAAGTTCGAGCCGGATCCCGAGGACCCGCGACACTTCCTCACGGTCCGCGGCCTGGGCTACCGGTTCGATCGCTGAGGACTGCGGCTCACAGCGTCGCCACGCCGATCTGCCGCGAGTCCTGCAAGTCGAACGGCTTGCCGTCGAAGCGACCATAGCGCTCGTGCAGCGACAGCCCGCAGTGGGATAGCGCCTCGTCCAGTTCCTCGGGCGCGAAGTGACGCAGCTTCAGCCGGCGGATGGGTGCGGTGCCTCCGGGCGGTCTGCGCTCGCGCAGGTGCCGGGCGAACAGCGGACGGCGCGGCTCCAGCGGCTCGCGCGGCGCGTGCTCGTCGTCGTCGTCGCGGATGATGGCCTCGCGCGGCGGGTTCAGCACGTCGAAGATGAACGTCCCTCCGGGCGCCAGGTGGTGGCACACCGTGGCCATGAAGGCGTCCAGATCATCCAGCGTCGACATCAGCCCCAGCGCATGCTGCGGCGCGAGCACCAACGGGAAGCGCTCCGCCAGCCGCAGCGCCCGTACGTCCGAGACGATGAAACGCACGCGGGCGGAGACCTCGGCCGACTCGGAAGAGCGGCGCTCCTCGGCGGAACGGATCATCACCTCGGAAGGGTCTACGCCCACCGCCTCGAAGCCATGCCCGGCCAGCGACCAGGGGACCCGCCCATTCGCGGCTCCCAGCACCAGCACCGGCCCACCGCGCTCACCGGCTCGCTGCATGTAGAAATGGAGATCCGGCTCCTGGGCCACCAAGGACAAGGGCGTGCGGCCGCGGACGTCGTTCCCGCTCATACCCCAGGGCGTAGCACGGTTTGGGGGTTGACCGGGACAGTCGCCTGCACTGCGTGGGAAGTGCCTTACCCACCGCCTGTCCAGCAACGGACGCCCCACCCTCCTTCCGTGAGGGGTCGCGTTGGCACTGTCCTTGCCAGGGAAGACAGGGGAATGGGTGTCTCCGACATCTGTCTTCATCTGGGGTGAGGGGCTTATGAGGGGTGTATGGCGGTGGGCAGGGGCGCTGGTAGCGGCAAGTCTCGTGTGGTCGACGGGCTGCACCAGTGAGACGAGCAAGCGCGATGTGTCGGAAAAAGGAAATCCGGGGTTGGACGATCCCCCTGTGGTGGAGAATCCAGGGCCGCAGACGCCGCCTGTGACGAACCCGCCGCCGGAGACTCCCACCACGGGCAATCCGGATCCGGAAACACCTCCAAACGAGGAGCCGGAGCAGCCGCCGCCTCCGCCGCCTCCGCCCGCTCCGCCTCCCATCATCGTCCCGCCTCCCACCACGGAAGGCTGGACTTTCTACGGGGTGAACGAGGGCGGACCGCAGAAGGTCTACGGGGTGTCGGCCGATGCCTCCGGCAACCTCTGGGTGGCCGGTGGCGAGGAGGGCCTCTTCGTGCTCCGGTCCGGTGAAGCGCGCTTCCGGCGCTACACCCTGGAGGACGGGCTGCGCCCCTATGGCTACATGCCGGATGGCGGCACGCCGCCGGGCCCCAAGTACCTCAAGGTCATCTCCGTGGCGGGTGGGCCGGCCAACACCGTCTTCGTCGGCTACGAGGGCATGCCCGGCGACGGCGACGACCACTGCGAGGCCAACTGGGATGGATCCCACCCGGATCCCGCCCGCTACAAGAGCGGTGATGCGGACAAGGTGATGCTGATGCCGGATGGCACCATCGATACGGTGCACTACGACATCTTCTCCGGACCCGAGATCGTCCGGGACGAGCCGCGCGGCCGCGAGAAGCTCTGCAGCATTCTGCGCATTGCCTATGACGCGCGGACGCACAGCGTGTGGTTCGGAGGCAACCACGGCTTCGCCTGGGGCGACGCGAACATCGATCCGCGTCCCGCGTGCAACGGACAGCTCAACTGCGGCGTCTTCGAGCACGTCCACCCCGCGCTCAATGCGTGGGTCTACTCGAACGAGCGAGAAGACCGGGAGCGCTACCCGAATGATCCGTCGCAGTGGCGCGTGCACAACGCGCTGCTCACGGACGCGTACTACGGCGTCGGGGTGGATCCGAGTGGCGACGTGTGGTTCGGCGGCTCGGATCGCACCACCCGGTTCCGCTACGTCACCAGCACCGGCAGCATGGAGAACCCGGACTACTTCCAGGCCCAGGTGATGACGGAGGACACGCCCTACGCCTGGAACCGCTTGGACATCTGGCCGGATGCCGTCGGCGAGCCGAACATGCCCCGGCCCGAGGAGCGCACCTCGGACCATGTCTCCGGCATCGCGGTGACGAAGGACGGCAGCGTGTGGGTGGGCTCCTTCTCTCGCGGGCTGGCGCAGCTGACGCCCGAGGGACAGGTGGTGCGCCGGCTGAGCACAGAGCTGGCGGATCGCCGAGGCCTGGTGTCCTCGGTGGCCGCAGACCCGATCAATGGCAGCATCTGGGCGGGTGCGAGCTGGGGCGGCGGTGTCAGCCGGGTGAAGGACAACACCGTGGCGCACTACGGGGTGCCGGTGTTCGGAGTGGAGTTGGCCAACTCGCGCATCTCCGACATCCAGATCGATATGTCGGGCAGCAAGCGCCGCGTCCTCGTGGGCTTCATGGGTTACGAGCGCAGCGACAAGCGCTGGGTGACGGGCTCCATCGGCGTCTACGTGGGAGATTGACGCGCCAGGGTCCCCACGGCCTGGCGTGCAACCGCGGCCGCTCTCTTCGTGAGGGCGGCCGCGGCCTTTCTGGCCTCAGTTGCGGTGGTCGATCGGCATGATGGCCCGGACCGTCAACTCCTTGCGAAGATCCGCGTCCAGGTAGATCTCCACGTCCTGGACGGGCGAGACCACCGAGTACTTATTCAGGTCCGCACGGTCCTCGTGCACCGTGACGACCCCTTCCGTGGCCGTGGAGAGGATGTCGATCACGTGCTGCGTGTTGAGATGCGGAGCCTGGTTGAACAGGAACGCACCGCTGTTGTCGAAGTACACCTTCCGCGTCCTGGCCATCTCGCGAATGGTGCGAACCACCTCTTGCTTGGAAATGAAGATCATTGCCGGGCTCTCCTTGGGAAACACAGGCGTCGTCGCCCGAGGCACTGTGCTCCGCTGAACCCGGCCGGTCTGTACCACCGGAGCAGTACCGCCCCCGCCTCACTTCGGCAGGGTGCGGTGCTTCTCGAAGAGCGCCTGCTGCCGGCTGTTCAACGGCACCTGCTTACCCGCGAGCCACATGCCCAGCGGACGGCTCGAGGATTCCAGTGGATCTCCGTTCCACAGCACCAGATCCGCCACCGCTCCCGGAGCGACACGCCCGCCGTCCACCCCGAAGGCCTCCGCCACGTTCGAGGTGATGGCGCGCAACGCCTCCGTGTGCGGCAGGCCCCACGCCACCGCGTTACCCGCCTCCTGCGCCAGCGTGCGGACCTGGTGCGGCTCGCCCAGGGTGGAGAAGAGCACCTTCACCCCCGCCGCCCGGAGCAGCGCCGCCGCGTCCAACCGGCTGCTCAGTGCGTCGAAGTCCTTCGGCAGGTTCTGGGTCGGCAGGAGGATGACGGGCACCTTCGCCGCCGCGAGCTCCTTCGCCACCAGCCACGCCTCGTCCCCGCCCGCGAGGATCAGCTTGAGCCCGTACTCTCGTGCCAGCTCCAGCGCCGCGAGCAGATCCGACACCCGATCCGCGTACACCACCACCGGCAGCTTCTCGGACAGCACCTCCTGCAGTGCCTCCAGATCCAGCCGGCTCGCCGCCACGTGACGCATTCGGTTCTGCTCGAAGTCCGCCTTGCGCTTGCCGTACTCGCGGGCGTCGAAGAGCAGCTCGCGCAGGCGCTCGATCACCGCGGAGCGCGAACTGGACAGTGCGTCCCGGCCCGCGCCGCCCAGGTTGATGTGGAGCGCCAGCGGTGAGCGCCGGATGCTGCCGTCCGTGGCCACCCACGCGCTCTGCCCCGGAACCAACCCTCCCCCAGGCACCGCCGCCGCCGCCGTCACTCCGCCCAGCCGCGCCACCGGGAAGAGCGCAGAGGCCGGATTGATGGCGTCCGCCGCCCGCTGCGCCGCACGGATGGGCTCCTTCGCCGCCACATCACCGCGTGGCCCGTAGTCGAACGTGGACTCCTCCTGCAGCACCTCCGTCAGCCCCAGCCCTGAGAAGGACTCCATGAAGCCCGGCGTCAACAAGCGCCCCTTCCCTTCCACGCTTCGGCAGCCCGCGGGCAGCGTGCCCAGCGCTCCAGCCTGCACGCGCGTCACCTTCCCTCCCTCCACCACGACCGAGGCGTCCTTGAGCCACCCGGTGCCGGTAAAGACCGTGATGCCCTGGAAGGCCGTGCACGCCTCGGCGCTCACCGGGAGCCGCTCGGCACAGGCCGAGTCCTTCAGCGCGTCGCAGCGGACCGTCAGTCCCAGGTCCTGCAGCGCAGGCACTGCCGCTGGCTGCGCGACCAGCTTCGCCGCCGTGCCCGCGCGCTCGCCGACCTCGAAGTCGCTCGTGTCCACGGCACCCTGGGCCGCGTCAAAGGTGCTTACACCGTCGGCCCAGACGCGCTGCGCCCGCGCGTACACGCTCAGCGGGTGCCCCCTCCACAGGACCACGTCCGCCATCTTCCCCGGCTCCAGCGTGCCCGTCTTGTCATCCTCCCCCATCACCCACGCCGCGTTCAGCGTCACCCAGCGGAGGGCCTCCTCCTCGGGGATGGGGATGCCGGACTCGCGGGCGCGCCACATCGCCTTGCCCGCCTCCTGGTTCAGCCGCTGAATGCCGTACGCCGAGTCCGAGTGGATGACCGCCCGCCCACCCGCCTGCGACACGAGCCCCGCGTTCTCCGGGATGCCATCCCACGCCTCCAGCTTGAAGCCCCACCAGTCCGCCCAGGTGGCCACCGCTACGTGCTTCTCGGCCAGCATGTCGCGCAGCTTGTAGGCCTCCAGCGCGTGGTGGAAGGCGCGAACGGTGAAGCCGTTCTCCTCGGCCACCTGGAGCATCACCGCCATCTCGTCCGCACGGTAGCAGTGGTTCTGCACCAGGATGTTGCCGCGCAGCACCTCCGCCAGTGTCTCCAGCTTCAGGTCACGCATGGGCGGCGGGCCGGCCTCGTCCGGCTTCTTCTCCCGCTTCTTCTCCCAATCATCGATCTTGTTCAGGTAGTCGCGCGCCTGGGCGAAGGCTTGGCGATAGCCAGCCACGTTCCCCATGCGCGTGGAGGGCGTCGCCTTGCGATCCTGGCCGTAGACGCGGCGCGGGTTCTCGCCACAGGCCATCTTCAGCACGTCCTTGGCGCCCGGGAACCGCATCTCCGACGCCGTGCGGCCGAAGTGCAGCTTCACGGGGAAGCCGCGCCCGCCAATGAGGTTCGCGCTGCCCGGCAGCACCAGCATAGAGGTGATGCCGCCCGCAGCCGCGCGCCGGAGCCCGGGGTCCTGGGGCCAGAAGCTGTGCTCGGCGTCCACCTCGGCTGTGACAGGAGCAGTGGCCTCGTTGCCGTCATCGTTGGAGAAGCTCGACGGGGAGGCATAGACGCCCAGGTGGCTGTGAGCGTCGATGATGCCCGGAGTGACGTAGAGACCGGTGCCGTCGATCTCCTCGGCTCCTGGCGGGGTGGCTACCTCGGCGTTCTTGCCCACTGCGAGCAGCTTGCCGTCCGCGAAGGACACCGCGCCGTCCTCAATGGCGGGACCGGAGGCGGGCATCACCGTGGCGTGGCGGATGACCACCGCCTGGGGCTGGCGCCAGGTCCGCGTCGCCTCGGTGGGCGTCGGAGGAATAATCGGCGTGGCGGACAGCGACGGGGGTGGTGTGGGGGTTGCGCAGGAGAACAGCAGCGGAAGCAGAGCGAGGTAGCGCATGCGGCGCCCCCTTTACCACGCACGACCTCATGCTGCGCGCGGGCGGCGTGCGGGGTTCGTGGAACCTCAGCCGCGCTCACGGAGAGAGGGCCGCAGCCCACGAACTCAAGGCGCCCGGTCGGCCAAGGCGATGAGCCGCTCGTGCAGCACCAGCAGCATCAGGGCGCAGCAGGCAATCAGGGGCCCAATCACCTCGAGGCCGAAGCGCTCGCTCAAGATGCCCGCGAGGCTGGGCAGCACGGCCACGCCCAATGTCGCCGCGCTCACCTGGAAGCCCACCGCGTGCGGCGCAAGCTGCTCACCCATCCGCCGAGGCGTCTCCGCCATGAGCCCCGGATAAATCGAGGCCAGCGAGAACGACAGCAGCGGCAGTGCCACAACCCCCCAGGACGTCCCAGGAATGGCGAAGATCACCGCCGAGACGAGCGCGCCCACCGTCGCGAACCGCAGCATCCGCGCTTGCCCCACCCGCTCGACCACGAAGCCCAGCACGAGCCGCCCCGCCAACAACCCACCCCAATAGACCGCGACCCAGGTCCCCGCCGCCGCGCTGCCCAATCCGCGGCCCTCGGTGAGCAGTGTGTAGCTCCACTGGCCTGCGGAGACCTCGATCCCCGTATAGAAGAAGAAAATCACGATCTGCAGCCACACCCGCCCGCTGCGCAGCGCGGAGAACGTCCCGATGGGCTTGTCCTCCAGCGGCACGGGCCCCGTCCCCACAGGCGTATCCACCAGCACCTGCGCCGTGGGCTCTCCCCTCCCCCAGAGATTCCTCGTGGCGACGAAGGCCACCACCAAGGCTGCCAGGAGCCCCCCGACCACCCCATACCCCATCCGCCACGTGCCCCCTCGGCTCAGCACGGCCGTCATGATGGCCGGGCCCGCCGTGGCTCCCGCCGCATAGGCCGCGTGGAGCCAGGACATATGCTTCGGGCTGAAGTTGCGAGCCGCGTAGGTATTCAGCGCGGCATCGATGGCGCCCGAGCCAAACCCCATGAACGGCGTTACGAGGAGGATGATCAGGAAGGCCGGCGCCGCAGCGAACCCCAGCACCGCCGCGGCCACGGTCGCCGTGCTCGCCGCGAGCAGCAAGCCAATCCCCACACTCTGGATCAGCCTCCCCGCGAGCAACCCCGAGATGAAGTAGGCCGTCGCCGCGAGCGCCAGCGGCGCACCGAGCAGGGCCTGCGGCAGTTGGAAGCTGTCCCGCACCGAGGGCCACGCCACCCCCAGCACCGCATCCGGCAGGCCGAGGCTGATGAAAGCCAGGTAGGCGAGAGCCAAGAGGGCTGCGGGGGCGCGGGACGTCGGGCGGTTCATACACCCACCGAGGAGAAAGGAGCGCTGCCCCTATATAAGGAGCGAGGGGCTCCCGGAACCACGAACCCGCTCGCCTGCCCCGGAAGCAGGCCCAACGGCCCCCCCCCCGGACACTCCGAACCTCCGGGAAATCACCAACGGCCGGAAAGCCCACTAGAATCCCCGCCGTTCATGGCTCCCGTCCCCCCAGGCCCCATTCCTCTGCACACCCTCGTCGGCGTTCGGGCGCAGCCGGAGCGGCTCGCCGCGCAGCAGTTCCACCTCGTCCTGCTGGACACCGAGCGCGCGGGCACCGTGTACCCCCTCTCCGGCGAAGAACTCCGGATCGGCAAGGCCCCCGAGAACGACATCGTCATCGACCATCCCACCGTCAGCCGCAACCACCTCGTGGTCCGCCGCTACGGTGACCGGTTCCTCGTTCAGGACCTCGACTCCACCAACGGCACCTTCCTGGATGGCGCCCAGGTCCGCGAGGCCTACCTGCGCCCCGGCGCCCTGCTCGAGGTGGGCGATGTCCGCCTCCGCTTCAGCCCCCAGGTCGCCCCCGTCCAGATCGATCCCTCCGCCGAGGACCGGCTGGGGGACCTCGTCGGCCGCAGCGTCCCCATGCGGCAGATCTTCGCCCTGCTGCAGCGCATCTCCTCCACGGACTCCACCATCCTCCTCGTGGGCGAGACCGGCGTGGGCAAGGGCGCCGCCGCCAAGGCCATCCACAAGCTCTCCCCCCGCGCCACCGGGCCGCTCGTCGTCTTCGACTGTGCCTCCGTCTCCGACTCCCTCATCGAGAGCGAGCTGTTCGGCCACGAGAAGGGCGCCTTCACCGGCGCCGTGAGCCAGCGCATCGGCTGCCTCGAGCGCGCCCACGGCGGCACCCTCTTCCTCGATGAGATCGATGATCTCGCGCTGGACCTGCAGCCCAAGCTGCTGCGCGCCATCGAGGATCGCGAGTTCCGCCGGCTCGGCGCCTCCAGCCCCGTCTCCTTCGACGCCCGCATCGTCGTGGCCAGCAAGAAGGACCTGTGGGCGGAAACCCAGGCGGGCCGCTTCCGCGAGGACCTCTACTTCCGCCTCTCCGTCTTCACCGTGAGCCTGCCGCCCCTGCGCGACCGCAAGGAGGACATCCCCCTGCTGGTGGAAGCGTTCGCCGGCGAGGGGCTCTGGGGCCGGCTGCCGGAGAAGGTGCGCGAGCAGTTCCTCGGCCACACCTGGCCCGGCAACGTGCGCGAGCTGCGCAACGCCCTGGAGCGCGCCCGGCACATGGCGGACATCCCCGAGCTGGCCGGCGACGGGCTGCTGCGTGAGTTCACCCGTGAGACTCCGGCCTCCGAGGGGGACTCGCTGCCGGTGGAGTTCACCGGCCCGTTCAAGTCCTGCAAGGACGAGCTCATCCGCGCCTTCGAGCGCGAGTACCTCACGCGACTGCTCGGACGCACGAAAGGCAACATTGCCCGTGCCGCCCGGGAGGCAGAGCTGGACCGCAAGCACCTGTATTCCCTTCTGCACAAGTATGGGCTGGTGCAGAGTGAGGGCGACTGACCCGTCGTCCCTTGGAGGGGTATTCCCGTATGAAGCGTGCTTCCCGTCTGCTGGCGGTGCTGTGCGTGGCTTTCTTCTCGCTGCACGTGTCCGGGTGCTTCGGCCAGTTCGCCCTCACGCGCGCGATCTGGCAGTTCAACAAGAACGTCTCGCCCAACAAGTTCATCCAGTGGGCGGTGTTCCTGGTGATGGCCATCGTCCCCGTGTACGGCATCGGCACGCTGGTGGACGCGCTCGTCATCAACAGCATCGAGTTCTGGACCGGCTCCAACCCCGTGTCCGCCAGCGCGGACGCCCCGGACTCGCAC
This sequence comes from Hyalangium minutum, assembly GCF_000737315.1. GTDB lineage: Bacteria > Myxococcota > Myxococcia > Myxococcales > Myxococcaceae > Hyalangium > Hyalangium minutum. The sequence goes on along the minus strand of NZ_JMCB01000025.1, from coordinate 10,473 downwards.
ACCCGCATCGTCCGCCTCAGCCCCGAGGAGACGCTGCGCCTCACGCGGGATGACGCCTCGGGAGTCATGAAGGTGGAGGTGGAGCGCGCGGGCCAGGCTCCCATGGTCCGCTACTTCGAGCTGCTCGAGAACGGCATGGCCGTCCGCGACGAGAGCGGCGCGCTCGTGCTCCAGGCTCAGGGCGAGCTGGATGGCGCCATCTCCGTGACGGACGCCGTCGGCAACACCGTGGCGCTGCACTCGGCCGAGGCCGTGGCCCAGGCGCGGCAGATGCTCCTGGACAACGGCGCCGAGGGCCTCGCGCAGTACGCCCGGACCCAGGTGTCCCCGGTCTCCCAGGGCCTGGCCCAGGTCTGCGTGCAGTAGCCGGAGCCCTCGCTCCGCTCAGTCCTTCGCCCGCGCGTACTGCTGAGGCCACTTCGCATCGGCCCGCAGCTCACGCGCGGCGCGCAGGGGCCAGTACGGATCCCTCAGCAGCTCGCGCGCCAGGACGACCAGGTCCGCCTGCTCCGTCCGCAGGATGTGCTCGGCCTGGAACGCGGAGCGGATGAGGCCGACCGCGGCCGTGGGAACCCCCGCCTCGCGCCGGACGCGCTCGGCGAAGACCGTCTGGTAGCCCGGCCCCGCCGGAATCTTCACCCCCGGCGCGATGCCTCCCGTGGAGCAGTCGATGAGGTCGGCTCCGTCCTGCGCCAGCAGCTTCGCCAGCGCCACCGAGTCCTCGGCCGTCCAGCCGCCCTCGACCCAATCCGTGGAGGAGATGCGCACCAGGAGCGGCAGCTGCTCGGGCCAGCGCGCGCGCACCGCTTGCACCACCTCGCGCACCAGCCGCACGCGGTTGTCGAAGGTGCCGCCGTAGCGATCCTGGCGCTGGTTCGACAGCGGGGAGAGGAACTCGTGCAGCAGATAGCCGTGCGCGGCGTGGAGTTCCACCGCTCGGAAGCCTGCGGCGTGGGCGCGCCCTGCGGCCTCGGCGAAGGCCTTGACCACACGGGCAATCCCCGCCTCATCGAGCGCCTCGGGCTGCGGATAGCTGTCCGAGAACCGCACGGGGCTCGGCGCCACGGGCGTCCAGCCTCCCTGGGCTGGCGGAACGAGGCCATCACCCTCCCAAGGCCGCAGCGTCGAGGCCTTGCGCCCAGCGTGCGCCAGCTGGATGCCCGCCACCGCGCCATGCTGATCGATGAAGCGCGTGATGCGCGCCAGCGGAGCAATGTGCTCGTCCTTCCACAGCCCCAGATCCTGCGGAGAGATGCGGCCCTCGGGCACCACTGCGGTGGCCTCGAAGAGGATGAGCCCCGCCCCTCCCACGGCCCGGCTTCCCAGGTGGACGAAGTGCCAGTCGTTCGCGAAGCCGTCCTCGCTCGAGTACTGGCACATGGGGGAGACGACAATCCGGTTGCGCAGCGTCAGGCCCCGCAACGAATAGGGGGTGAAGAGGAGACTGCTCATGGGTCCTCCAGGCTCATTGCCCGCCAGTGAAGCTGTAGTAGGGACCGATCGAGAGACGGTTGCCCGTGGTGTCGAACGGATCGTTGAAGAAGTCGTAGTCCGTACCGAGCACGGTCAACAGGGTATAGGGCCCTGCAGCGCCGCTCGTCGACTTCCAGAAGCCAATACCGGTCGAATCGCTTGTCTTGAGGTACACCGTACCGGAGTTCAGCCCAAAGCCCCGGCTCACGAGGATCTTCTTCTTCGATCCCACGACAGCGGGGGTCGGGTTCACCGGCGTGGCGCTGCTCCCCGTGTACACCACGAACGCGCCGTTGCGCTGGATGACGAGCACCCGGTCCCCATCCCCCGCCACCACGCTCAGGCCTGGGGGAAACTGCTGCCAGCTCAGGCCCTGGTCGGCCGAGGTGTAGCCCCAGTCGACCGTGCCCACGGCGTACCAGACCGCTCCCGCGAGGCCGATCTCGGTCAGCGAGGTGGGAAGCGTGCCCGACATGGAGGTCCACGTGGCGCCAGCGTCGCTGGTCCGCAGCCTCGGGAGGATGACGCCCTGCGCAGGCAGCGCGGGGTTGAAGATCGGCCCTGCGAGCAGCACGGGGAGCAGCGTCACCGTGTCTCCGCCATCGATCGAGCGGCAGAGGTACGCCTGCGTCGGAGAGACCGGATCGACACAGGAGAAGAACAGCGCGAGCTCGCTCCCGGAGATCGTGTGGGCCAGCACAGGCCCCGCTGGAATCCGCTGCCAGCTCTGCCCGCCGTCCCGGCTGCGCAAGCCTCCCGCGTAGAGCTCCCCCTCATGGCCGGGCCTGGGATCGAAGATCACCCGGCGTCCCTGCTCCGCGACCGAGGCCACCAGGCTCTGCATCCAGCCTCCCCCAGGTGCGCGCACCTCGAACAGGACCTTCCCGCTGTCAATGGTGAGGACGCTCACCTCCTGGTGCGCCAGCAGACGTCCATCCGGCAGCCACAGCAGGCTGAACGGCGGGAACGTGAGGGGCTCGGACACCATCGCGCTCGGAGTGCCCAGATCGATGCGGCCCAAGCCGTCCGGCATCGCCAGCCCAATGGCCAGCCGGCCGTCCGAGGCCACCGCCATCGAGAGCGCCTGTCCGCCATTCTGGGACAGGTAACCCGAGTCCGTGAAGTTCACGTGGTCGGCGCTCGTCTGCACCTGGTTGCGGTAGAGCGCATAGAGCACCCCACCCGGTCCGTAGGTCACCCCCCCCGCGGGGGAGTAGACCCGCTGGTTGAGGCTGCTCGCCCACGGCCACCCATTCCCCTGACGCACCAGCGTGGCCCCTCCATCCGAGGAGACGAAGATGCCGTGGGTGCTCACCGCCGCCAGCTTGAGCGGATCCGTCGGGTGGGCGGCCAGATCGATCACGCTGCCCGCCATCCGCGTGTTGATCACCTCGGCACAACCACCCCCAGGTGCGAGCTTCATGAGGACACCTGTCCCGGAGTCCACCACGTACACGGTCCCATCGGCCGCGCGCACCGCATCCGACAGCCCCGTGCCGCCCGCTCCAGGAACCAGCCACGGAGCCAGCCCACAGCGCACGCGCCCCCAGAACAGCGCGGGCTCGCCCGGGTCGAACAGATCCGGGCCGGGAGTGTGGGACTCCGACACGATCCACGGGTTCGTCAGATCCGCCGTGGAGATGGGGTCGCGCATCCGCCAGCCCTGCAGCAGCAACCGGCCCTGCCGATCCAACCTCAAGCCGGGCAGCCGGATGAACGACTCGCCCTGCCACTCCAGGGGCGTGCGCCACACGGACTGCCGGGCGGGCACCGCCACCGTCACCGCCGCCGTGGCCCCCTTGTCCTCGGGGCCGTACCAGGCGCGCAGCCGGTACTGGAATGTCCTCGGCGTCCGGACGTAGTCCCGGAACTCGAGCTCGTCGGTGGCCTGGGGCGCGAAGAGCGAGTCGACCACGTTCCAGGTGGCGCCGTCCTCGCTGCGCTCCAGGTCGACACGGAAGCCGCCCGCTCCCACCGAGGCCCGGAGGAGCGCTCCGGAGCCCAGGAACTGCCGGGAGATGTTGGGCCCGGTGAAGGGCTCGGCGCGCGTGAGCGCCAGCCCCGGAGGAGGAGGGGCCCCCGCCACCGCGCACCGCTCCACCGTGTTCTGGTCCTCGATGCCGTCGCGATCCACCACGCGCATGACGAGGCACCACGTCCGGCCCGGCGTCAGCCCGGTCACTCGGACAATCCCCCGTCCCATCACCCACGCTCGCTCGAAGTTCTGCCCGCCCGGCGTCTCGGAGACGTACACCTTGTAGAACGGCTCCAGGTAGATCTGTGTCACGGCCCGCGAGGTGAACGCACCTTCGGTGACGTCGATGCCTCCCTCGGTGGTGTTGGTGGTGGCGCTGGCGATGCCATCGAACAGCGGCCCCGGAGGTCCGCCGCCCGCCAGGGTGGCCGCCCACAGGTTGAAGAAGGGCACCGGCAGGCTCCAGTTCCCCGCGCTGCCCGAGAGATCTCCCTGCAGCCCCCAGGAGGTGCCCGCCTCGCTGGAGTACATGGCCCGGTACCGTGCGCCGCCCGTCGGGGCCGCGTACGGCATGATGAGGGTGGCCGCCTGATTCAACGGCTGGCCCCCGGGCAGAAGCTGCACCACGAGCCCATCGACGGGATCTCCGCCGTACCGGGCCGGCACGTTCGTCAGCAGCCGGGCAGTGACGCGCAGCCCATCCCGGGCGGCATGCGCGGGAATCAGCACCCGCGCCGAGCCAATCACCAGCTCGAGCGGCGCGTCCCCAATCACCCCACTCGCTTCCGCGAGCACCGTGCCCACGGGGGGCGTCGTGGGGTCCACTCCTGCATCCGGCACCGGAGGATCCGGCGGGTCCTCGGGGGTGGGCTTGCAGGCCCACCCTCCCATCCAGAGACAGGCCAGCAGCAGCCACCCTCGGTGACGCATCCTTCACTCCTCTCGGGGGTTCACGGCAGCGGGAGGGGCTCCGGCCCGAAGCCCGCATCCAGGGCGAGCCCAGCGAAGCGGCCCTCCAGGCTGCGGCCCGAGCCGTAGTCTCCTCCCTTCTTGAAGGACATGGAGAAGTTGCCGCGCGTGGGCTGGTCGATGCCCCCGCCCTCGTCGATCTCCAGGTCTCCCTTGTCCACCTCGGCGAAGACGCGCGCGGGTTCACCCGCAGCCAGGTGAACCACCGTGGCCCGGAGCCGCCCGAGGTCCGTCTTGCCCGCCAGGTTCACCTTGCTGCCGGGCTTCAGCTCGAGCCCCTCGGTGGCCACCGAGAGGCGCGCCACCAGGTCCACGTCCAGGCCGTTATTGCGGTAGTAGCTCACCTGGAGTGCCTCTTCGTTGCGCAGCACCTCCACGCGAGACACCTCCAGCGAGAACAGCTCTTCCACGCTGCCCGACAACGAGTTGGAGCCGCCGCAGCCCAGCAGCCCCCACCCCACCAGCAGCCCCGAGAGCCTCAGCAACTTCCGCATCGGGCTCCGCTCCTTCATTGCTCCACCGCGAGCTTCAGCGCGCCGGTGAACGGATGCCGGTATGCGATCACCCGCTGGCCCGTGGACAGGTACGCCATCTTCGGAGACCAGCCGCCCTCGCTGTCCACCAGCACCTCGCGCCAGTTGCCCTCGACGCGGGTCGTCACTCGAAGCTCGTCATCGTTCGGGCTGCACCCGCCCTCGTTGGCGCCCGCCGAGTTCGAGCAGATGTAGAACGCGATGGACGGATCATGCGTCGCCGGATCGATGGCCAGCGAGGGGTACCATCCACCGCTGCCCGCTTGGTACACCGGGTCCGGCGCCAGCCAGTCCGAGCCCACGGTGCACTGAGTGGCCGTGTTCCCCTTGCACTCGGTGAAGGTGAGCTTGCTGTCGGAGCGGTCCACCACAGCGATGCCGTAACCGAGCACCGGATCCCACGCCAGCGACGCGCCCCGCTGCGTGTTGCCCACCGCCTGCACCAGGTACTTCGTCGTCCACGTGCCATCCGCCTTCCGCCGCTGGAAGAGGACGTTTTGGCCCGTGCCATCCGCGCTGCCGAGCACCAGGTCGTACACCATCGCTGGCTGCCCGTTGGCCATCACCATGTTGATGTGGCCCCCGTGCCCCAGCTTGTCGTTGGCTCCCATCTGCACCATGCGCGCCGTCCAGCTGCCCGGGCCACCGATGGCGACCTCGACATCACTGCCGGCATAGTCACCCTGGGGGCCCTGGCCATTGTGCGCGTCCCGGTACGCCACGAACGCTTGCGTGCCGTTGAAGACGAGCGCCGGATTGATTCCCACCAGGAAGCCGTTATCGCTCACGTCATAACCGGTAGCGGCCTCGTTGCTCCTGCGCACCGCAACGCTCTCCGTCCACTGGTTGGCACCAGTGCGGAAGGCCACGGCCGTGTCACTCTGGAACCAGAAGGCGGACTGATCACTCCCGCCTCCCAGGTACGCCACCGCGGGCCGGCCGTTCGAGTCGAACGCGAGGGACAGCCCGTATACGCGCTGCACCGTCGCCACCTTCTCCGACGAAGACACCTGCCCACCCGACACCTGGATGTAGCGGATCTCGTAGTCGGGAGAGGTGGGGGTGACACGGAAGAAGTAGGCTACGCCCACCACATCGCCCGGACCGACGGCGAGCGACAGCGGCTGGAGATCACTCGCCGTCTCGTCCAGCGTGAGCTTCGTGAAGGGGGAGCTCGGGTTCGAACCCCCATCGGGCTTCACGCCCCCATCGGGCGTGGTGTCGTCGCCTCCCTTGCACGCCGTCAGGGCGAGCGTGAGGCACAGTGCCAGGAAATGCCGTCTCATGCGTTCTCCTTCGTGTCCGGCCAAGGCCCGTCATCCTATGCCAGCCCCGGGCGGCCAAGACGCCTGGAGATCGGTTTTGCAAAGGCGGAGGCCCGGCCTAGGCTTGTCCACCCTATGGCCCGCAAGCGATCCTCTCCGGGACGGCTCTCCCGGCGCTCCTTCATCCAGCGGCTCACCTTCTTCGGCGGCGGCGTGGTGCTGCTCGGCGCCGCCGCCTGCAAGCGCCCCGCTGAGGAGGCGCCCAAGCCCGTCACCGCCCCCCCCACGGGCACCTCGCCGCACGGCACGTTCAGCGCCCTGGAGCTCGCCACCGTGGCCGCCGCCTGCGAGCGCATCCTCCCCCGCGACGAGGACCCGGGCGCCAAGGACGCGAACGTCCCCGCCTACATCGACCTGATGCTGCAGACGCCCGAGCTCAAGCAGATGAAGTCCGACTTCCTCCAGGGCCTGTCGGCGCTGGAGCGGCGCTCGCGCAGCATGTTCAAGAAGGGCTTCGTGGACGCTTCCCCCGAGCAGCAGGACGAGCTGCTCGCCATCTTCAAGGACAGCGACGCGGGCTCCGGTGAGGCGCACTTCTTCGAGCTGCTCATGGTGCTGACACTGGAGGGCTTCCTGGGAGACCCCTCCTACGGCGGCAACCAAGGCCGGGTGGGCTGGCGCCTCGTGGGATTCGACACGGTGGGCACCGTGGCCATGGCCCCCCCTGAGGGCTACGACGGGCCCAAGTGCCTGCGTGAGTGCGGAGACCACCGATGACGAAGGACCCGGTGGACATCTGCATCATCGGCAGCGGCGCGGGCGGCGCTCCCATGGCGCTGGAGCTGGGCCGCGCGGGCTTCAAAGTCGTGGTGCTGGAGAAGGGCGCCCACTACCACCCGAAGGACTTCGTCCACGACGAGATCCTCAACAGCCGCCGCAACTTCTTCATGCCGCTGCCGTGGGAGGAGCCCCACCTCGTGCGCACCGGCCCCAGCGCTCGCTACGAGCGCACCAACTCCGCATGGACGGCCAACTGCGTGGGCGGCGGCACCGTGCACATGAGCGGCTACTTCTACCGGCTCAAGCCGGTGGACTTCCGCCTGCGCTCCACGCTGGGCAACGTGAAGGGCGCCAACCTCGCCGACTGGCCCCTCTCCTACGAGGAGTTCGCCCCCTTCTATGACAAGGCCGAGGCCGAGCTGGGCGTCTCCGGCGAGGCCCGCCCCCACCCCTTCGCCGAGCCCCGCAGCGGCCCCTTCCCGCTGCCTCCGCTCGACGTGCACCCGATCGCTCGGGAGATCGACCGGGTCTGCACGGAGATGAAGTGGCACCCGCTCACCACCGCGCGCGGCATCATCAGCAAGCCGTACCGGGGGCGCTCGGCGTGCGCGTACTGCGCGCTGTGCGGCAGCTACGGCTGCGAGATGGGCGCCAAGAGCGGCACCAACGCCAACCTCATCCCCGCCGCCCTCGCCACCGGCAATGTGGAGCTGCGCCCCAAGTGCATGGCCCGCTCCATCGAAGTGGACAAAGAGGGGCGCGCCAAGAGCGTCGTCTACCTGGACCCCGAGGGTGTGGAGCAGGAACAGCCCGCGAAGATCATCGTCGTCTCCTGCACCGCCGTGGAGAGCGCGCGGCTCTTGCTCAACTCCACCTCCAGCCGCTTCCCCAAGGGGCTGGCCAACGGCAACGGGCTGGTGGGCCAGAACCTCATGTTCAGCTCGTTCGGCGAGGCGCGCGCCACCTTCCGCCTCTCCAAGCAGAAGGCCTCGCGGCCCTGGCTCTCCGCGCCGGATCCGTTCGTCAACCGCAGCCTCCAGGACTTCTACCTGATGCCGGATGACCGCTTCGGCTTCCGCAAGGGCGGGACCCTGGGCTTCATGTGGACGCACCCCAACCCCATCTTCGCCGCCGTAGGCCTGGCGGGCTCCGGCAAGGAGGGCGTGTTCGGCAAGGCGCTCAAGGAGCGCATGCGCGAGTACCGCGACTCGCGCATCCTCCAGTTCGAGGTGTACGGCGAGTTCCTCGCCACCCCGGGCACCTACGTCACCGTGGAGCCCAATGTGAAGGACAAGTACGGCCTGCCCGTGGCTGCCATCACGATGGACCGCCACCCCATGGACTTCGCCGCCACGCGCTTCCTCGTGGAGCGCGGCGAGGAAGTGCTCATGCGCCTGGACCCGGATGACATGAAGCGCGTGGGCATCGCCGGGGAGACCACCATCCTCCAGCACGGCACCTGCCGCTTCGGAGCGGATCCGGCCACCTCCGTGCTCGACAAGGATTGCCGCGCCCACGAGGTGAACAACCTCTACGTGGTGGACGGCAGCTTCATGCCCAGCGCCGGCAGCGTCCCCTCCACCCTGACGATCGCCGCCAACAGCTTCCGCGTGGCCCACCACCTCGTCCGGAAGCTCAAGTCCCAGCCCAGCGGCTCAAGGCGGCCATGAATGACCCGCGCGAACAGGAACTCGTCGACCTTGTCCACCGCTACTACCCCTGCGGTCACTTCAATCCGGCAGATGGCTACAGACAGGAAGTCCCCTCCTACACCCAGACTCCGCAACACCAGCAATGGATGTTGGCCTGGAAACGCGCCATGGAGTGGCCGAAGTGGGACACCCTTCTAGAGGAGCTCGATAGCCAGCTTGGTGGAATAGGAGATGTCACCCAGCCCTACATGGCCGCGTGCCGCCGCTGCTCCAAGGCTGTCACGCTATCGCCGCCGGAGGGAGCACAGCGCATCAGCCGCGCAGTGGCTGCTGTGAGCGTTCTGGCTCCGCTCTACATCACATACTGCATCACGGACACTGACCCTCGCGCTCCCAACGTGCCTCACTTCACCTTCGACCCAACGGACGAAGTCAGGCCCTATACGGTCACGCTCGCACAGAGTATCGAACGCGTTCTGGGGTATCGGCCCTTCCCCACCCACCTCGCCAACGTTCGCATACCAGGACTCTTTGTCCCTCATGGCAGCGGTGAACAGGCCACGCTGCTTGACGCTCTCTTTGATAGGCAGCTCGACAACCTACCTTGAAGCTCCACCCCCAGAGGTTCGCCTTTCCTCTCGCGAGGCCTGTGCTCGCAGGGCTGTGTCTCGTGCTGCTGCTCATCGGGCAGGGATGCACCCACGGCCGCTCTCCTCTCAATCCCGTCACTGGGCGCATTACACCCGAGCACTTCCGGTTCAGGACGACCGTCAAACCCCCACGCGCCAAAGGGCAAGCGGGCGGATGGCGTGCCGTCTGCATCCACGCACAAATGACGCAGGGCGATTCAGGCGCCACCACCGTGTGCAAGTTCGAGGTAGGCCTCCCCGTCAGGAGCCTTCAAGGTGAAATTCTCTTGGAGGAGGCCCAAGCCGCCGCAGCGGATATGGCCAACCGCGCGGCCTTCCGCGTCCTCTCCGAAGCCCACCCTGGGGACATGCTCGCGGAGCTCTGCGGTCGCTTCAAAGTGACGTACGAACTCCTGCTTCAGGAGAGGTTCAAGGGGTCACGAATCGGCGAGTGCCGAAGCCTCGGCATTGAGACTGTTCCCTTTGGCGTCGTGCTTGAGCGCTCGGATGATCCACCCAAGGACTGAACTTCCATACGGCCCGGCTGTGATCTTTTGGCCGGGCTAAACAGATTTTCCGGAGAATTTCCGGGCACTTGGGACATTTTTTGATCGCGATCGAGCCGCCAAGCCTGCGTGTTCACAGGGCTTCTCAGGCTCTCGAATAAAAAATGTAGGCGTAGAAGCAACACATATCACCCCATGTACGAGAACAAGGGCGAAGGTTGCAGCGCAGCCTTCACCAACCACCGCTTCACCTACCTCTGTACTGGAGAATTCCCATGATCGGCGCTCCCAAGGGTCCTACCGGCGGCTTCGGCATCACCTCGCTCCCCCGCACTGCTCCCACCGAGGTCACCAAGGCGGTTCAGGATCTGAAGGGCGCCTTTGAGGGCCTGAAGAGCAACCCGCTCTTCCAGAAGCTCATGGGTGACAGCTTCGAGGGCAAGGGCGCGCACGGCGCGAAGCACGCGGGCAAGGCCGAGAAGGCCGAGGGCAAGGAGGCCACCTCCGAGGACTCTCTGAACAAGCTGGTCGAGGGCCTGAAGAAGTTCATCCAGCAGCTCGAGGAGATGCTCGGGAAGAAGGGCGCCAAGGGCGGCGAGGCCCCGGCGGCTGGCGGCGGTGAGGGCGCGGGCGGCGCCGGTGGCGCTGAGGGCGCGGGCGGTGGTGGCGGCGCCGGTGGCGCTGAGGCGGC